>JALYTU010000179.1 GCA_030854125.1 Actinomycetota bacterium
GGCCCGCCGCGGCGACGGCGGGCGGAGCTCCGGTCGCGGGGACCGATGCGGGCCGGGGCGCAACCCCGGGGGCCGCGGGCGGGGACAGCTGCGCGATCTGGTACTCGAGGTGCGAGACGTGGTCGGTCGCGTCGGCGACCTGGTCGCGCAGATGCGATGTCTCGCGCATCTGGGCGAAGAACAGGAGCACGAGCAGAGCCAGGCCGATGATGGCCGCGAAGCCGGCATCGGCTCCCACCGTGTTGATGAAGTGGCTGACCGACAGGGCGTAGGGAATGGAGGCCATGGCTCGAGCGGGGCAGTCTAGGGACCGACGCGGGTGCTCCCGGTTTCAGATCGCGTGACCCGGGCCCCGGACAGTTCGGAGACGTGTTTCGCGAGCGCGGCCGCGTCCCCTTCCAGGACGAGCAGGTTGATGTCGGTGAAGGTCTGCTCGACCCAGGCCGGATCCAGCCGCTCGTGGCCGGCCCGGAGGATGCGCTGGGCGGGGGTCGGCTGCGGATGCTCGGAGGGGTTGAACAGCTCCTCGTGGAATTTCTCCCCCGGACGGGCGCCGACGATCTCGATCGCGATGTCGCGGTCGGGCTCCAGGCCCGAGAGGCGGATCATCTGACGCGCGAGGTCGATGATCTTGATCGGCTCGCCCATCTCGAGCACGAACACCTCGCCGCTGGCCTGGCCGAGCGATCCGGCACGGATGATCAGCTGCACGGCCTCCGGGATGGTCATGAAGTAGCGGGTCATGCGGGCATCGGTGACGGTCACCGGACCGCCGGCGGCGATCTGGCGACGAAAGATCGGCACGACCGAGCCCGAGGAGGCGAGCACGTTGCCGAAGCGGACGGTCGCGTAGCGGGTGCCGGTGAACTGGGCTGCGGCGGCCTCGACCGCCCACTCGGCCAGTGCCTTGGAGGCGCCCATCACGGTCGCGGGCATGACCGCCTTGTCGGTGGACACGAGCACGAACGTGGCCACCCCCGCCTCGCCGGCCAGACGGGTCATCAGCCGGGTGGCCAGCGCGTTGTTGCGGACCGCCTCGACGGGGTTCTGCTCCATCATCGAGACGTGCTTGTAGGCAGCGGCGTGGAAGACGACCGACGGCCGGTGCTCGGCCAGTACCTCACGCATCCGCTCTTGCTCCTTGCAGTCCGCGAGCACCGGCAGCGCGGTGCGGACGTGGCGGTCCTCCTCGAGCTCACGGAAGATCTCGAACAGGTTGTCCTCGGCGTGGTCGACGAGGATCAGCCGGCGCGGACCGACGCGGGCGATCTGCCGACACAGCTCGGAGCCGATCGAGCCGCCGGCGCCGGTGACGAGCACAGTCTCGTTGTGCAGGTAGGCGCCGACCCGCTCGAGCTCCTCGTGCACCGGCTCGCGACCGAGCATGTCCTCCACCCGGACCTCGCGCAGCTGCCGGGTCACGCGCAGCTGGCCGGATCCGTCGCGCAGCAGCTCGAACACGGTCGGCATCGTCCGCACCGGGATCCCGCGCTGACGGCAGGCGCCCACCACCCGGGCACGCAGGACACCGGGGGCAGACGGCATCGCGATCACCACCTCGTCGGGCTCGACCTCGTCGAGCACCCGGTCCAGGTCGCCGTCGGTGTCGCCCAGGACCTTGAGGCCGTGCTCGTCCTTGATGCCCCGCTTGCGGGGATCGTCGTCGAGGAAGCCGACCGGCCGCAGCGCCAGCTGCGGGTTGCGCATCAGCTCGCGGACCACGAGCCGCCCACCGTCACCGCCGCCGACGATCAGAACCTCGCGAAAACCCTTGCCGACCCGGAAGCTGCGCACCCGGCCGTCGGTGATCAGCTGCACCGCGAAGCGGGCGCCGACCAACACGGCGAGCGAGAGCAGGAAGAACAGCGCGATCACGCTGGCCGGAAGCGGGACTGCGGCGGTCGGCCCCTTGATGAACGTATACCCGCCGGTGATGCGGCAGCTCCCTTCCGGGCAGATCCGGTGCGTGGGCGCCCATTCGACGGGGTGCAGCAGGGCAATTACCCCGACCACGATCACCGTGGCCACCACGACGGCCTTGAGCACTGCCTCGTAGTCCCGCTGCCCGACGAACCGCCAGAGGCGCTGGTACTGCCCGAAGCCGGCGAGCGCCACCAGCGTGCCGGCGATCACCCACGGAGCCGTGGCTGCGAGAAGGTGCCCGAAGCGGGCGTTGCCACCGCGAAAGCTGCCCTCGAAGCGCAGCCAGAAGGCGAGAAAATATGCGAGCGCGACCAGAACGCCGTCCAGCAGCAGCTGGGGCAGCGCGTGCCGATGGACGGGAAAGGCCGCGGACTTGATCCGCTGGCGCATGCGGGGCGAAAGTCTAGTGGGCCCCGGGGCTGGCGCCGATCAGCGGGCGGCCGCCACGGCCAGGATCGATGAGCCGCGCTACTTGGGGACCAGCACGCCGTCGGGATGACGCGCGGTCGGCACGTAGAGCGCGTTGAGATTCGCGCACCGCGTCTTGTCGGCGGCGCGGATCCGGTAGGTCTTGACGCCCCAGCCGTTGGGGAAGGTCGAGAACACGACGATCGGATAGGAGCGGTGGTGCAGCTCGATCAGCGGGCGGTACCCGATCGTGCCCGTGTTGCGGTGCGTGTACCAGGCCATGATGCTGACGTACTCGACGTTGAGCACCGGCCGTCCGCATCGCTCGACGTGGTTGACCCCGCCGAGCGCGCCCAGGAACGTCGACAGCTTGTTGATCTCCTTGGTCCGTGCCTGCTCGTGGCGGATGTCCTTGTGCTCCAGGCGCGCCTGGGAGATCGCGCTGGGCACCATGAAGCCGACCAGCACCACCGCGAACGGGATCCCGAGCCAGCGCGGGAACGCGGCTCGCAGCCGGGAGATGTCCAGCAGCAGGTAGCCGACCCCGATTCCGGCCAGCACGCCGGTCAGCCCGGCGGCCTCGAACAGGTATCGCGGCACGCCCGGAAAGCCGTGCAGGGCGAAGGCGATCTCGATTACGACCCACAGCGCCACGCACCCGGACAGGGCGAGCACAGTCCGGTTGCGCCGCAGGCCGGCAAAGCCGAGCGCGATCAGCGCGGCCAGCTGCACGGGCAGGATGTCGAGCGCGAGGTAGCGATCGGTGATTCCGACGATCTTGTTCTGGTGCAGCTCGCGCGGTGAGCGCAGGGCGAGCTGGCCGGCGATGTTGGGGCGGTCATTGGTGATCGTCGGCACCCCGAACCACAGAAAGGCGACGAGCACCGGGCCGCTGTAGAGCATCCAGCGCATCGACGGGACCTTGCGCCAGGCCCACAGGGTGAACAGACCGACGAACGGCCACACCTCGGGCCGGCCCAGCGAGGCGAGGATCCCGAGCCAGTAGGCCCACCGGTAACGACCGATCAGGTAGCAGTCGATCGCGGCCAGACAGACGCTGACCAGCATCGAGTCCGACTGGTTGGACATGACGTAGTGGAAGTACTCCTGGATGCCCAGCACGGAGGCGCCGGCCACGATCGCGGCGACGATCGCCGGCCAGCGGCTGTCGGACTCGCGGGCGATGACCCGGTAGGCGATCCGGCCGCCGAACACCGCGCCCGACAGCGAGATCGCGACCGAGGTGAACATCCACAGCCACAGTGCGTAGTGCCCGAACAGCGAGAAGGGCAGCGTGAAGATGTAGGTGAAGGGCTTCCACGAGGGGGCGCCGCCGAGGTCCATCGTGCCGCGCAGCGTCTGATAGCCCCAGTCCAGCCAGCCGTAGGGGTCATACCCCGGCCGTGTTCTGGCGACGAGCACGAGGATGACGGAGACGAGCACCACGCCGGCGGCGACTAGCCACCATGCGTAGCGGGCCACCGGCGAACGGCGCCGATCGGGATCGTCGTGCCGCGGCGATTTCGCGTCCTCTCCGGCGAGAACGTGCGGCGTCTCTAGCGTGGTGTCAGACACGAGGAGGACCGGACGGTACCAGCCATTGGGGCGTCGTTCGGGGCCGAGGCACGGCTTGTGGAAGTCGGCTCACCGGACGCTAACCGTGCGCCAACACTCACCTGGCGCCGATCGCGGAGCTCTGGGGCCCCCGCGCCGACGCTACCGGCGGGCGCTGAGCAGGAGGTCAGTGAGGATCGCCGGATCACGGCGGATCCGATCGCCCCCCATCGCCCTGTTGCTGCGCTTGATAACCGAGACCTCCTCAGGGCGCCGCAGCCGCCGCAGCCGCCCCTCGGCGATCAGCCGCTCATCGACGGCGCCCAGACGCCCCTCAAAGACGGTGAACACCGGCGTGCCGAGCGCAACCGCCTCGCGGTTCATCGTGCCCCCGGCGGAGACGACGAGGTCGGCGTAGGCGATCAGCGACTGGGCGTCGATCGCCTGCTCGGGGACGATGAACCCGCCGTCGCGGGCCAGCTCGGTGCGCTGCTCGGAGGTGCGGGGCAGCACCACCGTCTGGCCGCCGCGCAGGCGGGCGAGTACCGAGCCGAACAGGTCATTCTCGAACCGGTGGTAGAGCGACACCGCCGGCGGGGTGCGGATCAGCGAGATCGGTGCGCCCGGGTCCAGTCCGAGCTGGTCAAGGACGGCCGGATCGGGTTCGAAGTCCGCTAGGTAGTACTCCTCCTTGAGACCTGCATAGCGCGCCAGCTTGCCGCGTGCGCCGTACCGGTACAGGCGCTCGGGCGGTATCACGTCGGGGACCACCACGGCCGCCGCCAGGCGGCAGTTGACCGTGTGCTGGACCTTGGCCCACTCGTAGTCAAAGGTGGTCGCCGAGGGGATGCGCAACAGCTTGGCGGCGACCGTCACGTCGTTGGAGCCATGGCCGAGGGCCAGGTCAAAGCCCCGCGGACGCGCCCACCGCGCCAGCGCGAGCGACCGCGCGGCGAGCCCCCGGGCCTTATCGGCCAGGCCGGCGCCACGGTGGCGGCCGATCGCGGTGTGGGCGATGTCAAAGCGCCGGCAGAGCTCCAGCGTCTGCGCGAAGTCCCGCGCGGTGACCTGGACGTCATGGCCCCGGTGGCGGAGATCCGCGATCACCGGTCTCATGACCAGGACGTGGGGGGAGTTGGTCAGGTCGATCCAGATGTTCATGCGCGGCCGGCAGCTCGCCCGGCGGCGCTGACGATAGCCTTGGCGGCGTGTCTCCGGAGATCGCCTCGATCACTGCTTCGCTCGCCGATACCGCGACGAGCCTTGTCGGCTCGGCCGGCCTGGGCGGGATCTTCCTGCTGATGATGCTCGAGAGCGCGTGCATACCGATCCCCTCGGAGGTCACGATGCTGTTCGCGGGCTTTAACGTCGCCACCCATCACTACAGCCTGCTGGCGATCACGGTCGCCGGGGTGGTCGGGAACCTGGTCGGCTCGTGGCTGGCCTACGGCGTGGGCTACTACGGCCGCCTCGAGCTGCTCGACCGCCACGGCCGGGCCCTGCACATCTCCCCAGCGCAGCTCGCCCGGGCCGATCGCTGGTTTGAGCGCTACGGGTCGGTAACGGTGCTGGTCACCCGGGTGATGCCGCTCGTGCGCACGTTCATCTCGCTTCCGGCCGGCGCCGCCCGGATGCCGTTCTGGCGCTTCTCGGCTCTGACCGTGGTCGGCTGCATCCCGTGGGTGTTCCTGCTCGGCTGGATCGGCCTGCTGACCAAGAGCAACTGGCACAACGTCAAGGACGGCCTGGCCTACGTGGACTATCTCGTCGTGGTGGGCGTGGTGGTCGGGATCGTCTACCTGGTGGTCCGTCGCCGCCGCGACGGAAGCAGCGGCGGGCCCGAGACGGCCGCCGATGCCGGCAGCTGACCGGCTGCCGCTCGGCCACGCGCTGACCCTCGGCGTCCTCCACGGACCTGCCGAGCTGCTGCCGATCTCCTCCTCGGGCCACATCACGCTGATCCCCTGGCTGCTGGGCTGGAGCTATGACGGCCTGGATCCCGAGCTGCGCAAGGCGTTCGAGGTCGCGCTGCACGCCGGGACCGCCGCCGCCCTCCTGATCACCTTGCGGGCCGAGGTCTCCGAGGCCGTTCACGGGCTCGGCCTGCGGTCGCTGTGGCTGCTCGGGCTGTCCTTCGCGCCCCCGGCGCTGATCGGCTACCGCTTCGAGCGCCCGATCGAGGCCCATCTCGGCACCCCGCCGACGATCGCCGCCGGACTGCTGGCCGGCTCGGCGATCATGGCCTGGGCTGACCGCAGCCCGCAGCGCCGGCGTGCGCAGGACGCCCGTTCCGCCGACCTGTTGTGGCTGGGCATCGCACAGGCGTGCGCGCTGGTTCCCGGCGTCTCGCGCAATGGCGCCACCCTGGCCGCCGCGCGCCGGCGGGAGTTCACGCGCGCGGACGCCAACCGGCTCTCGCGCCACGTCGCACTGCCGGTGATCGCCGGGGCGACGGGGCTCAAGGG
>JALYTU010000180.1 GCA_030854125.1 Actinomycetota bacterium
CCCGACGCCGGGCGCCTGCTCTACATGGCCGCGGTCGCCGCGGTTGCGCTGATGACCGGAGCGGCCTTGTTCCGCCGTCTGGAGCCCGAGCTGGCGGTGGTTCTGTGACCCTCGCGCCGGGAGAGATCGTGCTGCGCGACGCGACGCGGTCGTTCAGCATCCGGGCCGACAACGCGGGCACGCTCAGGGACCGCCTGCTGGGGCGCGGGGTCGGGGGTCCACCGCCAGTTCCGGCGCTGGCCGGCGTGGATCTTCACATCGCCCCCGGCGAGCGCGTCGGGCTGATCGGGCGCAATGGCGCCGGCAAGACCTCGACGTTGCGCGTCCTCGCCGGGATCGTGCCGCTGCACGCCGGCGAGGTCGCCTGCGGGGGGACGGTCGTCAGCCTGCTCGAGTTCGCCGCCGGCTTCAGCCGTGACTTCTCCGGCCGCGAGAACATCCACCTGCAGGGCGCGCTGCACGGTCTCGATCGCGCCGGGGTGCAGTCTCGCGTCGACGCGATGATCGCCTTCTCGGAGCTCGGCGCGTTCATCGATGCTCCCGTCCGCACCTACTCAACGGGGATGTTCGTCCGCCTGGGCTTCTCGATCGTCGCCCATCTCGACGCCGACATCCTGCTCATCGACGAGGTCCTCGCCGTCGGCGATGAGGCCTTCCAGGCCAAATGCATGGCGCGGATCGATGAGCGGATCGCGGCCGGCACGACCGTCGTCTTCGTCTCCCATGACGCGAGCGCGATCGAGCGGGTGTGCGAGCGGGTGGTCGTGCTCGAGGCCGGCCGGGTCCGTTTTGACGGGCCGACGGTGGAGGCGATCGCCTTCTACCGGACGCTGATCGGTAACGCCGAGGGGGCGCTGCTGCCGTGAGCACTCCGGAGGACGCGCTGGACCGGGCCCGGGAGGCGCTGCGCGCTCAGCGGGCAGCCGGCCGCTACCCGGATCCGCCGGCGCCCGATCCGCCACCGTCGCCCGCCGACGCGCGGCGCAAACTGCTCGAGTGGGCCTTCATCGAGCCTGGGGCTGAAGTGCTGCGCTCCACGCGCCGTTACGGAGCGCCGATCACCGCCTTCAAGCGGCTGCTGTACCGGGCCCTGGCCCAGCACCTCGACGTGGTGGTCGCCAATCAGGCCCGGTTCAACCTGGCCTTGCTCGCCGATCTTGAGCGGATCGAGGCCCGGATCGAGGCCCTTGAGGACGAGCAGGACCCGTGATCGTCCATCAGCTGCTGTCGGGCGCCGGCCCCCGCGACGCGATCACCGCCGAGGCCCGGGCCTTCCGGGGTCGCTTCGCTGCCTGGGGGTGGGGGGGCGACGATCTGGCCGCCCGGATCGCCCCCGGCCTGGACGGCCAGTTCCGCTCCCCGGCGCAGCTGCGCGTGCGCGACGACGACGTCCTGCTGATCCACCATTCGGCGGGCCTGCCCGGTCTCGACGAGATCCTCAGCGCCCCCGGGCGCAAGCTGCTGCTGCATCACAACGTCACCCCCGCACACTGGCTGTGGGATCACGCCCCGGTCGTCGCCGCCCACTGCGCCCTTGGGCGCGAGCAACTGCCGGTGCTCGTGCGAGCCTGTGATCTCGCCGTCGGAGACTCGGCGTTCAACGCGGCCGAGCTCTCCGCGTTGGGCGCCGAGCGCACCGAGGTCCTGCCGCTGCTCGTCGATCTCGCTCCGTTGGGGCCGGCGGGCGACCCCCGGGTGGCTTGCGCGCCGGCTCCGCACGTGCTGTTCGTCGGCCGTCTGTCGCCCCACAAGCGCCAGGATCGGGTGATCGAGGCCTTCGCCCTGTACCGCGACGTCCGGGCGCCCGGAGCACGGCTGACGCTGGTCGGCGAGCCGCTGACCGACGCCTACGCCGACTCGTTGCGGGCGCGAGCCGAGCGACTCGCCCCCGGGGCGGTTCGCATCTGCTCGGGGCTCTCGCCGGCGCAGCTCGGTGACGTCTACCGCTCCGCGGATGTCTTCCTGTGCCTGTCGGAGCACGAGGGGTTCTGCGTGCCGCTGCTGGAGGCGATGACGCTCGGGGTGCCGGTGATCGCCCGAGCCGCCGGGGCGGTCCCCGAGGTCGCCGGGAAGGCCGCGGTGATCGTCGCCGAGGAGGACCCGGCGCTGATCTCTGAACTGCTGCACCTCGTCGTCACGGACGCGACGCTGCGCGAGACCCTGATCGGGCGGGGCCGGGTCCGAGCGGCCGCGTTCGCACCCGACCCGGTGGCTGCGCGACTGCGCGAGGTCGTGCTGGCGACCGTCAACGGGGGCGGTTGATGGCCGTCTTCACCGAGCCCGGGTCGACCGCGCCGCCGACGGAGCCGGCGCGTGACCCCGCAGGCCCGGGTCGGCTCTCAGCGCGTACGGCGATCCTCACCGCGGGGGTGGTGATCGCCGCCGGCCTGTTCGTGGCTCGGACCTCGTCGCCGCAGCTGGGTCCGGTTCCGTCGGCGCTGCGCGGGGTGCTGATGGCGGTGATCCTGTTCGCAGTCTGCGGAGACGGGGCTGCGGTCGCGCTCGTGCCGAGAGCGTGGACTCTGTCCGCGCCGGGCGGCGCACTGTTCGCCCTCCCACTCGGGGCGGCGCTGAGCGGGTTGGCGCTGACCGCGCTCGGGCTGGCCACCGTGCCGCTCTCGGTGAGCCTGTGGATCGTGCTGGCGATCGGGGCGGGGGTGAGCGGGCTCGCCCGGGCACGGCGCCGGAACGGCGCCAAACGGCCACGGCTTCGGGCGCCAGACCCCGGCCGCCTCGCGTGGGCGGTTGTCCCCGTCGTGCTGGTGGTCGTAGCGCTCGCTCCGGCGTGGCGCTACGGACTGACGACGATCTACGGCCAGAACCCCGACGCGCATCAGGTGGCCGGGATCGCGGTTCTCTTTCAGCACACCTCTCCGACTGGGACCGACGTTGCCCTGCCGATCGACACCGTGCCCTCGCCGTGGCGCTTTCGCTACCCGATCTTCTATCCGCTCGCCGCCGCCGCCCAGCTGGGCCAGCTGGACCCCATCACCGTCTTTCCCGCGATCGCGGGCCTGCTGCTGGCCTGCCTGGGCCTGGGCTTCGGCGCCTTCGCGGTGCTCTGCCTGCGCGCGCCGCCGTGGTCAGGACCGCTGATCGCGGTCGCGGTCGCCCTGAGCGTGAGCACCCTGCATTCGGTCTGGCATCCGTACTGGAACCAGCTGTGGGGGATGGCGATGTTCCCCTGGGCGCTGGTCTTCGGCTGGCGAGCGGTGCTCGAGGGCGGCCGAGCGGCAATCGCTCTGTTCGCGCTGATGCTGCTCGAACTCGGGCTCGCCTACCCGCTGGCCCTGCCCTATCCGATCCTCATCATCGGGGCGCTGGCGCTGGCCCATCAGCGGTGGCGGGCGGCATCACAGCTGCTGCGCTCGCGATCGTGGGTGGCCGGCGCGCTCACCCTGATCGTGCTGCTGCCCGCCGTGGCCGGCGCCGCGCTCAAGCTCGCCCAAGGCGTGCGCCAGTTGTTTTCCTCGGGCAGCCCGCTGTGGGGCGGAGATATCGTCCACCCGCTGGCGCTCGGGACGTTCGTCGGCACCGGGGGTGGGATCGTGCCCGCCCTGGCGGTCCTCGGCGTGGCCGGCGCCGGTCTGGTCGGCGTGCGGCTTCCCGGGCGGGTGACGATGCCCGGTCTCCCCCGGCGCAGCGCGTTCGCGCTGGGCATCGCGATCGCCGCGCTGTGCCTGCTCGATCTCCGCTTCCGACTCGACAACAACGGCGCCTACATCGACTTCAAGCATCTCTCGTTCCTCGGCATGCTCGTGCTGACGGTGGCCGGGGCCGGGCTGGCGCGCTGGGCCGACCGCCGGAGCATCACCGCGATCGCCGTCGCCGGAGTGCTCACCCTGGCCTGGGCGATCACCGCGCTGCCGCACAGTCGTCGTGAGATGGTCGCCAGCCAGCCTCAGGTCGGTCCCGAGCTGTTCGCACTCCGGCGCTGGGCCGACGAGCTGCCCCGTGGCGCCAGCGTTCGGGTCGACGTCCCTGCCTCAGGTCTGCAGCTATGGGCGGTGTACATGCTCGGCAGCCACCCCGTGGACGCGCCGGCGCCACTGCTCTACACGACCTACGCCCACGCCGTCTACGGCCTGCGCGCCGACTATGCGCTCAGCCTGCGCCACGTTGTCGGCCCCGGCGGGGCCGTACGGGCGACCCCGCGGCCTCTGGTCACGGTCGGCCCGCCGCTGCGGCGCAATGACCAGTTCGAGCTCTGGCGGATCCGTTGGCCGGCCCGGCTGGCGCGTTTCCCCGACCCGTCATCGCAGGCGTTGGTCGAGCCGTAGGACCCGAGCGAGCTGGTAGGACACGCCCGTGCCCCTCCCCGATCTCCTCCGCCGCGCCTCCGGACTGCGGCAGCGTCACCGATTCCGCGATCCTGTGGCGGTCAAAAACGACGCTCAGCTGCGGTGGTGGGTGCAGGAGTGGGACCCGGTGCTCCGCGCCGGTGGCCTGAATCCCAGCGATGCGGCTGGGTTGCTCAGCGACGCCGAGATCGCGCCGACCTACCTCGGGCGCCGCCGCCAACAGGCTCGCGCCGAGGTCATAAGGGTCATGCGTGAGGCGGCGATCGAGGATGAGACGTTCTTCCACGGCCGGGTCGTGGTCGACGTCGGGCCGGGCCCGCTCGGTTTCCCGGACCTCTGCCCGGCGCGGGTCAGTATCGGGGTCGACCCGCTCGCCGAGCGCTACGCCGAGAGTGGTCTGCTCCTGCCCGACTCACCGGCGCTGTATCTCAGCTGCGGCGCTGAGCAGCTCCCGCTGGTGAGCGCCAGCGCCGATGTGGTGCTGGCGCGCAACAGCCTTGACTACGTGGAGAGCCCCGAGCAGGTCCTGCGCGAGGCCCGGCGGATCCTGCGCCCCGGCGGGACGCTGATTGCGCTCTTTGACGTTGACAGCGTCCCGACGCCCCGGGAACCTCATCGATTGACGGTGGCGCGGATTCGCGCCGCGATCGGCGACATGACCGTTGTGCGCGAGCGTCGTTGGGATCAGCCGTTTGCCACCGACGGCCACCGGGCGATCATCGTCGCCCAGGTCCCGGCTTCATAGTCAGCCCTCGGGCGGCGGCGCAGGGCCCTGCCGGGTCGCGCTGTAGACGCGCGAGAGGAACGCGGGATTGCCGATCAGGTAACGCCGCCACATTCTGTGGGGCTCGATCGCGAGACGAAAGATCCATTCCAGGCCGTGGTCGGCGAGCCAATGGGGCGCGCGGGAGGTGCGGCCCGAGACATAGTCAAACAGCGCACCGACGCTCCACACCACCGCGCCCCCGAGCTCGTCGGCGTAACGGTCGGCCCACAGCTCCTGCTTGGGGGTGCCCATGCCGACGAGCACGATGTCGGGCGCCCGGTCCACGATGTCCTCGATCACGCGGTCGTTGTGGGGCGAGCCGATCTCGAAGTAGCCGTGATGCGCACCCGCGATGCGCAGCTCGGGATACCACCGCTGCAGCCGGGCGGCGGCCTCCCGGGCGATCGGCGGCTCGGACCCGAGCAGGTAGATCGACTGGCCGCGTCGTTCACAGAGGCTGGCCAGGCCCCAGATCCAGTCCGCTCCGGTCATCCGGTGCGGAACGGCGAGGTGCAGCGCGCGGGCGGCGAGGCGGACGCCGTAGCCGTCGCAGTAGACGAGGTCGGCGCGGGCCAGCGCATCTCGCAGCCCGGGGGTGCTGTGGCTCTGGTTGACGACGTGCGCGTTGACGTACATCACGCGCCTGGTCACGTGCTCCGCCGCCCAGCCGGCCACCATCTCCAGCAGGTCGGCAGGCGCAGCCAGATCGACCGGAATTCCGAAGATCGGTGCCGCGGCACGCTCAGCGCTGACAGGCCCGGAGGACCCGACGGTGCTGACCTTCTCCTGGCGGACAGCATGTGCGGACACGGCCGTCCGGATACTAAACCTCGCGCCGGGCAGCGACCATCACGGGCCTGTCCCCATCAGAATGTCGGTGTGGGCCCGATCGTGATCGATGCGCGCGACGCCGCGGCGCCCGAGCTCCGCGGCTGGGGCCGGTACGTGCGTGAGCTCGTGCTGGCGCTTGCCGCGGGTGCCGCTGATGGGTTGGAGATCGTGCCGCTGTCCGGCGGCGGCCCGGGCCCGGAGATCCTCTTCGAGCAGGCCGGCCTGCCACTGCTGCTGCGCCGCCGGCGTGCCGCCCTGGTTCATGCGCCCA
The DNA here is from genome assembly GCA_030854125.1 of Actinomycetota bacterium. Taxonomy (GTDB): domain Bacteria; phylum Actinomycetota; class Thermoleophilia; order Solirubrobacterales; family Solirubrobacteraceae; genus Palsa-465. Next base: position 6,170 of record JALYTU010000180.1, read on the forward strand.
ACTGCTTTCTGCCCCTCGTCCGGCCCTGCCCCGGTGTGGTCACCATCAACGATCTCGCCTTCGAGGCGTGGCCGGGTGACTTCGCGCCCCGCACCCGGGTCAAGTTCCAGGTCATCACCCGGCTGGCGGCGCGGTCCGCACAGCGCATCATCTGCCCGTCGCACGCGACCGCGCAGGACGT
>JALYTU010000181.1 GCA_030854125.1 Actinomycetota bacterium
TGGACCAGAATCCGGCCGACGACGCTGGAGCTGGGACCGCACGCCCTCGGGTGGTCTGCGCCGGGGACGGCACCGGAATCGCCACCTGGGGCGAGAACGGCCATATCTTCGCCCGGCGGATCCTGGGAACCACTCCGAGCACGACCGTCCTGCAGGCCGATCCGTCGAGTTTCGCCGGCGCCCCCGAGGTGTCGGCCGACCTGCCCGCAATCGGCGCGGGCGGCGACTCCTCCTACGCGACGATCGCCTTCCACGAGACCCTCGCCAACGGCGCCGCGAGTCAATCCCGTGTGCTCGTCAACCGGCTGCACGCCTCACGCTTTGATGGGGTCAGCGGCGCCGACAACCTCACCACACCGGGCGGTGAGGGGGCGAGCACCCCCGCCGTGGCGGTCACCGAGTATGGCTACGGGCTGATCACCGCGGCCGGTGATACCTCGCATAATGTGTTCGCCACCGCGCTCGGGAGCAACGATCAGCCGGGCGGATCCAGCCAGGTCAACTCGCTGGGGCAGCTCAGCGCTCCTGACACCGTCCCCGCGACGGCCGGCACGGTCTCGACCCTGATCGCGTGGCAGCAGGACAGCGGTGGGGGCGCCCCGGCCGAGATCCGGATCCGCTACGCCCCCGACGGTGTGGACCTCAATCCCGAGCAGGTCGTGTCCTCGCCCGACCTCGGTCCGACCGCCGCAGACCAGGGACTGGCCGACGGTGGAGACATCTCCGGAGACGCCGCGATCGCCTGGGTGCAGGGCAGCGGCGTCGACACCCGGATCGTCACCGCTCAGCTCTTCCAGGCCCCGCGGGGATTCGCGCCCGCCGCCGCGTCGGCCTACGCCCGGACCGACGAGCCGCAGTTCAGCTGGTCACCGGCCGGCGAGCAATGGGGACCGCTCAACTATGTCGTCAAGGTCGACGGCTCGCCGGTCGGCGGCACGCAGGCGACCTCGCTGGCGCTCGCGGCCCCGCTGATCCAGGGGCGCCACACGTGGCAGGCCTCAGCCACCAACCTGGCCGGGCTGACCGTTCTCGCGCGGCCCGCAACCGTATTCGTGGACTCTGTCCCGCCGCGGATCACTGCCCGGGTCACGGGCTCGCCTTACCTGGGTGCGACGCTGACCACGGTCCTGTCGGCCTCGGACAGACCGCCGCTGTTGCCGGCGTCTGACGGCTCTGGCGTCAGCACGCTGACCGTCGGTTGGGGTGACCGTACCCCTACCGTCAGCTTGGCGGCGAGCACCCGGCACGCCGCGCACGTCTACCGCCGCACCGGCCGCTATCACGTGACGATCACCGCGGTGGACCGAGCCGGCAACCGAACGGTCGTGACCCGCACGACAACGGTCAAGCTCAAGCCCAAGCCCAAGAAGCGGAGGAAGACGCACCATGCCCCGATCATCCGCCACCTCCAGCTCGCGCGATGAGCGGCTCAGCGCCCGACGCAGGCAGTGCTGTGGTGCAGCTTGGGGTCCGTCAGCCGCACCACGCGCCAGCCCGCCACCTCGGCCACCTGCTCGTGGCGGGTGAGCCGCGGGTCGACCGGTGCGCGCGCGCCGTCGGTCCGATTGTGGGGGCCGATGAAATCAACCCCGGGGGCCCGCAGCTTGGTCCCGACCCGCTCCAGGGTCACCTGCAGCTTCCAGGCCAGCGCGGTCTGCACGCCGTGGTTGACGGCCGCAACACTGGACAGGCAGGGGAAGACACGATGGTGCCCGCCGGCGGCGGCGACCGCTCGGTCAAGGCTGTCCAGCGTGGCCACGGCAGCATTGGCCGCCGGGATCGCGTCCCGGGTCTCGGCCCAGCGGACGGTCGCGAAGGGGATGCAGAGCGCGATCAGCCCGAGCGCCACCGCGCCGGCGATCAGCCCGCGCCGGGCACTCAGCGCCGGCGAGGCCCACTCCGCCAGCCAGGCGATGCCGACCCCGCCGAGCACGCAGGTCAGGGCGGCCGCGGGCAGGAAGAAGCGCTCCAGGCCGGGGTAGCCGTCCAGCGTCATACCGACCACGACCACCCACCACGCCACGATCGCGGCTCCCGTGGCGAGCAGAACGCGATCGCGCCGCCGCCACCAGCCGAGCGCGATCGCGATCACCGCGCCGATCAGGGCCGGCAGCACCTGCTCGTCGATGCCGCGGGCGAGGACCGAGCGCAGGCGGCTGGAGCCGAGATGACCGTTATAGGAGGCGGCATGGCTGGCGGCCAGGAATGGCTGGCCGGTGCTGACCCAAGGCGGCACGAACCACAGGAACGGCAGCACCAGCAGGCCGGCAAGTACGAAGCTGCGCGCCGGCCAGGTCTCAAAGCCCGGTTCGCGGAACCACAGCCACAGGGCAAACAGGCCGATGAACGGCCACCATTCCGGGCGGATCAGGCCGGCGGCGACCGCCAGCGCGTAGGCCTGGGCACGGTGACCGTCGAGCAGGCGCTCCACCGAGCCGAGCGTGACGCCGATCAGCACGACCTCGGAGGTGCCCCGCAGCCAGTAGTACGGCCAATCCTGCGTGAAGACGACGCCGACGACGGCCAGCACGCCGGCGAGCAAGCCGATCGCGCCTCCGCCGGCCAGCCGGTGAGCCAGCCGCCACGCGAAGTACAGGCCGAGCAGGCCGCCCACACGCGCGGTGATCACCCACAGGGTCGGCGCGGCACTGCCGAACAGCCCCCACACGCTGGTGAACAGGAACGGGAGCGGCTTCCAGGACGGGCCGCCGCTGATCAGGAAGCTGAGGTGCGGATCGGTCAGCTCGCGTCCCCAGACGATCCACGAGAACGGGTCGTAGCTGGGTACGGTCGGCAGCACGGCCGCCGAGAGAACCGCGAGCACGATGCAGGCGCCGACCGCGAGCCCGATCGGCGAGCGCACCGCGCGCAGAAGGAGACCGGGCGATGAGGCGCCCAAGCGAGGCTCAGGACCGCCGGGGCCGGCCGCTGGCGGCCGCGACTGCGGCGGATCGACGACGGGCATCGGCGCGCGATATTAGCGGTGCCACCCCCAGTCGCTGTCGCGTCCGGCCCACCGTAACCTGGCGCCAACTCATCCGCGCTGCCAGTCTGGCCGCGCTGCTCGCCCTGCTGGCGGGCACTCCGGCGCAGGCCGCGTTGAGCGGTCCCTACGTGCCCACCGCACCGACCAAGGGGGCGCTCTACCACGACGGTCAGGACGATCGCTACCTGCTCTCGGGCCAGTGGCTGTTCCAGGCCGATCCCGGCGACGTCGGCGTCGGCCAGGGGTGGTGGCGCGATCGCGCAGGCACGGCCGGTTGGAACGGCGTGACGGTGCCCAACTCCTATAACGCGGGTGATCTGTCCCCGGCCAGCATGACCGGCTCGGTGGGTTGGTACCGGCGGGACTTCACGCTGCCGGCCGGCGCATTCGCAGCCTCGGTACCCGCCCGCTTCCGCAGCTGGATCGTGCGCTTTGAATCGGTCAACTACGACGCAACCGTGTGGCTCAACGGACGGCGCCTCGGCCGTCACGACGGGGCCTACCTCCCGTTCGAGCTCGCGCTCAGTGGCGTCCGGGCCGGCGTCAACCGGCTCGTGGTGCGCGTCGATGACCGCCGGACCGGCGCTTCGCTGCCGCCCGGACCTTCGGGCGGATGGTGGAACTTCGGCGGCATCCAGCGCGAGGTCTACCTGCGCTCGGTCCAGCGCGCGGATCTCTCCCTCGTCCAGGTCCGTCCGATCCTTGAGTGTCCGAGCTGCGCGGCCACGATCAAGGAGCAGGCGACGGTGGTCAACCCGACCGCCGCGCCGCAGACGGTCGCCCTGACCGGCGCCTACGGCAGCCACCACCTCAATTTCGGCGCCCACACCATCCCCGCCCACGGGACCTGGATCGCGACCGCTCAGACGACGCTCTCCACACCACACCTGTGGGCGCCCGGAGACCCGTTCCTGTACGCGGCGAGCCTGAGCCTGACCGATTCCTCCGGCCGCCGCCTGCAGGGCTACTACACCGACAGCGGCGTGCGCTCGGTCGCCGTCAGCCCGACCGGGCAGGTGCTGCTCAACGGCCGTGTGCTCAACGCCCGCGGATTCAGCATCCACGAGCAGGCCGTCGACACCGGCTCGGCGCTGAACAACGGTGAGCTCGCCCAGCTCGTCGGCTGGGCTCGTCAGCTCGGGGCGACAATCCTGCGCGCGCACTATCCGCTCAACCCCCAGATCGAGCAGCTTGCCGATCGGGACGGAATCCTCTTGTGGTCAGAGGTCCCGGTCTATCAGGTCAACAACACCTACCTCAGCCAGCCGACCTGGCTGGCGGGAGCCCACGCGATCCTGCGCGAGAACATCCTCGTCAACCAGAATCACCCGTCGGTGCTGTTGTGGAGCATCGGCAATGAGCTCGGCACCCCGCCGTCGGGTGCCGAGGCCAGCTACATCGCCGGCGCGGCCGCGCTCGCGCACCAGCTCGATCCCACCCGGCCGGTGGGGATGGCGATCGCCGACTGGCCGGGCGTGGTCTGCCCGAGTGCCTACGCCCCGCTGGACGTGATCGGCTACAACGACTACTTCGGCTGGTTCGACGCCGGTGGCGGCACCACTGACGACCGTGAGGCGCTCGGCCCGTTTCTGGACAGCCTGCACGCCTGCTACCCCAACAAGGGATTGATGATCACGGAGTTCGGGTTCGAGGGCAACCGCTCCGGGCCTGTCGATGAGCGCGGCACGTACGCCTTCCAGGCCGACGCGGCGCGCTACCACCTCGGGGTATTCGCCGCCAAGCCCTACCTGTCGGCCGCGATGTGGTTCGCGATGCAGACCTTCGCCGCCCATCCCGGGTGGACTGGTGGCGATCCGCTCGGCAACCCGCCGTTCGTCGAGAAGGGGGCGCTTGACCAGTTCGGTAACCCGACGCCGCTGTTCAGCGTTCTGCAGAGCATCTACAGCACCACGCCCCAGCTCGGTCCCGTGCCGACCGGAGTCGCCGCCACGCGGCGCCAGAGCCCGTGGACCCGCCGGAGCACCCGATCGCCGGCTCACCGGCTCACCGGCGGGCGAGCCGGCGCGCTACGGGCGGCTGAAGCGGCAGCGAAGTAAGGTCGCGATCACGCGCAGGCCATCGACGGCGGTGAGCTTCTTGCCCTCCTCGTTGGAGCGCGCCCGGTAGTGGACCGGGACCTCGAAGATCCGCTCCCGGTGCTGGACCAGCCGGGCCGTGATCTCAGGCTCGATGGCAAAGCCGGCCGAGCGCAGTGCCAGACGCCGGAAGAGATCGGTTCGGATCATCTTGTGGCAGGTCATGATGTCGTGCAGGTACACGTTGTAGAGCACGTTGCAGGCCAGCGTGACGCCCTTGTTGCCCATCACGAACAAAAACGAGTGACTCGTGTAACCGTCGAATGCGCGGACGCCGAATGAGGCGTTGGTGCGTCCGTCCAGCAAGGGGGGCATGAGCAGCCCGAGGTCGGCGGGATCGTACTCCAGGTCGGCGTCGAAGATGGCCGAGAACTCGCCCCGGGCCTGGGCCAGCGCAGTCTGGATCGCCGCCCCCTTACCCTGGTTGTGGTCGTGTTCGAACAGCCGAACGCGGTCGTCCCACTCGGTGGAGCGCAGGATGTCGCGCGTCCCGTCGGTTGAACCGTCGTCGACGATGATCAGCTCGAACTCACTCGGGAGCTCGGTGGCGAGCACTTCGGCGATCGCGCGCTCGACGCGCTCGCGCTCGTTGTAGACGGGCATGAGTATCGAAAGCATGGGAAGGCTCTTTCAATGCGAAGACGTTGACGAGCGCAAATGACGGTGAGCGGCGCTCGCGAGGTCGCCGGATCCTAGCGCCTCGGTCCGCAATCGGAGATCATGCCCGGGTGGACTTCGCGGCGGAGGGCCTGCTGGACGATCTCGAGGGCGACGCCCGCGCGGGCCGTGAGCAGCTGCTGACCCGGCTGGTCGCCGACGGGTTCGAGCTCGCTGACCTCAGGCGCGCCGTGGACGAGAACCGGCTCGTGCTGCTGCCGGTGGACCGGGTGCTGGGCGGCAGCCACACCGCCGAGGAGGTCCACGCCGAGACCGGGCTGCCGGTGGACACGATGATCCTGATGCGGAGTCTGCTCGGACTGCCGACTCCTCAGCCCGGCGACCGGGTGTTCTCCGACGAGGACGTCAGCGCCGCCCGCTCGGCCCAGCAGTTCCTCGACGCGGGCTTCAGCCCGGACGCGATCGCCGAGATCACGCGGGTGCTCGGCGAGGGGATGGCGCGCCTGGCGGCGACGATCACCGCCGCCTTCACCGAGACGTTCCTGAGCCCGGGTGACAACGAGGAGGCTGTGGCGGCTCGCTTCGAGGCGCTCGCCCAGCAACTCACCCCGGTGTTCGAGCCCGTGCTGGTGG
>JALYTU010000182.1 GCA_030854125.1 Actinomycetota bacterium
ATCTGCGCTGGGGGCTGATGGAAGCGGCGCTCAACGCCCACGACCACCCCGTCTACGCCGAGCGTTACCAGACCACCAGACGCCGGCTCGGTCGCCAACGCGGACCCAAAGTCGCCCAGATCGACCTCGCACGACACCTCACCGAGTCGATCTGGCACATGCTGACCCGCAACCAACCCTTCGCTCCGGCAGGCGCCATTTACCGTTTGGCTGCTTGACAGCCCTTTTTCAACATGCGCCGCCGGAGCGAGCCCCGATCAAGACGAGTCCTCACCAAAACGATGAGGCGATAGAAACATGAGCACCGCTCGCCACACCCGTCCCGACCGCGGTCCCTAGCACCGGCCAGCTCGTCCGCACCTCTGCGCGACGAGATTCCAAACTTCGACGAACGCGCACCTTGACTTCGAGCGTTCCTTCATAGAAACCTCATCGAGCGCCAGCGAGATCATCAGCGAGAGCGAAGCAGTCTCCGACGTGCGGACCACCCAGCGGCTGGGCGGCACCGGTGCTCTTCGTTGCCGTCGTCGACCGCGCCTGCGCCCTACGCGGCCAGCACCGCCCGCCCGTCTCTCCGGCTGCCACGGCGATCCGCAGGCGACGTGACCGGTCGGCCGTCGCCAGCTTCTTCAGCACCGATGTCTGCCCGCACCAAGCGCTCCAATCATCAGCACAGCCCACGTCCCCATCCAGGATCTCCGAGCCGGCGTTCCACTCCCCTCGCCGTTCGACACGTCCCATGACCACACCCTCTCCCCCGGACCAAGCAGCATCAGCTGTCACCTGCGCCCCTAGTCTCCGCCCCGCCGCCCGCTCTGCAACCACCCTCACCAGTGTGCTCGACTACCCGACCTCCTTCCTCTTCTCATCACCATGTGGAGGGCGGGTAGTCGAGCGCACTGGGGCGCCAAATCCCCCGTGGCGGCGGGACGGAGCCGGCCTCAGCTACAGCAACGGTTGCTGTAGCTCTTGCTGTAGTTCCTGCTGTAGCTGGTCAGGTCCGTCAGCGGCTCTGGCGAGGCTCTCGCTGGCTGTCCAACGCGTCAGCGATGTCGTACAGACTCGTCGCCAGATCCTCGAGTGCGCGCCGCTGTCCCGCGGCTGTCCCAATCCGCATTGCTTCGGACAGCCGCTCCACCCGACGGTCAAACCCGGCCCACAGACCGCTTGGTCCGGGTCGGGTGCCGCCAGGGCGCAGCTCGTAGGAGAGAACCGGCGCGTCCGCCGCCGGCTCGTCATCCCATCGAACCGGCTCGTCGTCGTCGAACAGGGCGAGAGCGCCGGCCTTGCGGACGGCGGCATCGGCGATGTGGCGCAGGCGCCCCGTGAACCAGGCGTCGGGCGGCGCCATCCGACTCTGCTCCACGGCCGCCAACCATTCCCATTGGGCGACACCGAGCCAGTCCTCGAGGTCGACCCTATCGCCGGGTGTCCACGTCGGGGAACCTGGCGGCGACACGGTGTCCACCGGCCAGCGACGCAGCGTGGGTTCCCCGGGCTGCCGGGTCGCGCGCTGTCGGTGGACGTCCCCTTCACGGGCGAGCATGCGATCGAGCTCTGAGCGGCGCACGAGCCACTTTCGACGTCCGGAGCGCGTCGCGTCGAGCAGCCCTTTGGCGATCCAGGAGCGGATCGTTGCCGGGCTCAGACGCAGCTCGTCGGCGATCTCAACAAGCGTGAGCCATGGGTCGTCAGCTGGCTGGTCGTCGTTCGCCATCAGCAACTCTCAATTCGCAGTAGCACAAACATCGCTATTAAGCTAACGTACATCGGGAGCAATCATGGGAATCACGCGCGAGGATGTGCTGATCGTCACTGACGTGGCGGCCCTTTTGGATCTGAAGCCGTACACGGTCCAGGAATACGCGCGGCGCGGCATCCTCCCCGGTCGCAAGCTCGGGCGGACCTGGCGGTTTCTGCGCCCGGAGCTGGAGGAATCGATCCGTCGGCTCCCGAAGCAGACCGATTAGGTCAGACCGAACCGATCGCAGGCGACCCGCGGCGAGATGGCGGGTGGCTCCAGACCGTCGTGGTCGAGGAGGTCACGATCGCCGGTGACGATCGCCTCGGCGCGACTACCGATGGCGAGCGCAACGAGATAGTCGTCCTTGGGGTCCCGAAGCCCTCGAGGCGGTTCGGACGGGTCGGGCAACATCTCGCAGACGAGCCGCAGCGTGAGGTCAAACCTCCGACACTCCGCAGGCGTGACCCGCCTCGAGAGGTACGGACGTTCCAGCGTCCGAGCGAGCTCCGCAAGGGTGCGTTCGCACAGAATGGCCTGCACTCGTCTCGTGGTCAGCGCGGCGATAAGCCGGCGTGACGGGCTGTCCGGATGCCCCGCCGCCGCTGACGCGAGCACGTTTGCGTCGATGACGACGCGCGTCATTCCATCTCGGCGCGAACCTCATCGACCGCACGCACGGCTTCTGCCAAGACGACTTCCTCAGGGTCAGCGTCCATTCTCCGGTTGTCGTCGAAGAGCGCCCTGCCCAGGTCGACGATTGCCAGCTGCTCGATCAGCTCACGGTCACTCTTGCCCGGATGCCGCTCGCGGAGCAGCGCCAGCAGCTCGCTATCGATCTCAACTGGGACGGTCGTTGCCATGGCCACGATTCTACGTTCCATCCTCGGCCGCCACGACCACGGCAGCAGCGGCCGGCGGGGCGATGGCGAAGATGGCGTCCATGCGCTCGGCCAGTTCCACGAGCTGTCGCGCGTGTAGGTAGCGCTCGGTGGTGGTGATCTTCGAGTGGCCCATCAGAGTCTGGACGGTCGAGGGATCCAGGCCGCGGATGGCGAGCGTGGCGAACGTATGGCGCAGATGGTGAAAGGGCAGCGGGGGCAGGCCGGCAGCATCGCGAGCGAGCCGGAAGCGTCGGCGCAGCGCGGAGTCGTCGATTGGGTCGCCCGCCGGGCCGCAGAAGACGAAGTCGTTGGGCCCGGTGAACCAGTCGCGGCGGCTGAGCTCGTCCAGGGCGACGAACGCCTCGCGAGCGAGCGGGACGGCGCGCCACTTGCCCGACTTGGTCGACCCGTCCACCCCGGCGGACATTGCGGCGACGACGACCAAGGTGCGGTCCTCGAACCGGACGTGGCGCCAGCGCAGCGCTCGCAGCTCGCCCTGGCGCAGGCCGGTGAACCCGGCGACGACATAGAGGGCACCGTCCTGCTCGTTATAGCGCTGTTGCTCGCGGTCCTCCGCGGCGCTGGCCCAGCGTCGGCCGCCGTTGACGTGCTGGCCGTCCCGGGCCGCCCGCGCGAGCGCCATCACATGTTCGGCGTTGAACGTCTCCGGCGGCTTGGAGTAGTCCTCGCGGCGCTTGTCGGTCCGGCGCACGGGGTTGTCGGGCAGGGCGAAGCCGTCGGGCCGCGCCGCGTACTCGAACACGTTGGCGAGCGCCTGGCGATGGGAATTGACGCTGCGGCCGGGGAGACCTTCGCGGTCGAGGCGGAGGAGGAAGCGCTCGACCTCGGCCGGGGTGACCTCAGCGATGCGGCGGTCCCCGAAGGCGCGCATGATCCGCGCGAGGCGCTGCCCGCCGCGGCGGGGCCGCTCGCCCGGCGGTGCAAGCAGCGCGTCGTAGTTACGCAGCGTCGCCGGCTTGAGGCGCTTGGTGTGCTCGGCCCACTCTCGCCACTCGCGCACCGCGTCGGCGAACGTCGCCTCCCGGTCGGGCGTGATCTCAACGAGCTCGCGCTCCACCTGGTCGATGAGGGCGTCCATCATCCGCTCGGCGCCTTGGCGATCCAGCTGGTCGCCGGGTGCCCGGCCGTGCCGCTTGCGCCAGCCACCCGCGCCATCGGGCTCCATCCAGGCCCGGCCTAGCCGGCGGTAGCACTGACGGCCGGTCGAGTCTCGCCATTTGGCGATGGCGTAGACGACCTCCTCCGCGGCCCCCTTTCCGCCCCGGAACAGGATCGCTCCAACCGGCTTCTGATCCCTTGTCACTACCTCAGTCTAGACCGGCGCTACCACGGCGCTACCACGGCGCTACCAAACGGGGCCAATTTTGGGGTCCAGAAAGCCCTATAAACACAGGGAATCTCCTACAACCACGGGAAAACGACCTCGATTTTGACCTTGCCATGCAGAAGGTCGAGAGTTCGAGTCTCTTCAGCCGCTTGACGAAAAGCCCCGTTAACAGCGGGGTTTTTTTGTTGCTCCGGGTCCACAGTTGCGCGACGCAATCGTGTACGCGCGCGCTCCGACAGTCGTTGAGTGCTGATCGATCACGGCGCGGGACTTGACGCCAGGGATCGCACCGGCCTGACCGGTACTCGATGTCAGGCGTCGGCGTGCGCGCTCTCCGGAACCTCGCGGCTGTCGGCCTCGTCGGATTCGACGCCATCGATCCCGTGGGCCTGGGCGCCGTCGACTTCGTCGGGGGGGCCGAACATCGCCGCGTGACGCCGGGCTTCCTTGCGTGCTTCCTTCTCGGCCTTGCGCTCCCGCAAGCGGCTTTCGCGATTGAGCTTGGCCATGGTGGTTTTCTTCTTACCGCGTGAGGGCATCGTCGTCTCCTGGATTGAAGGGTTCAGACCGATGAGCGACGCGGTGGATAGCCACCGTCGAGAACGTCCGTCGCCGATTGGTTGCAGCGGTGATCGCGTCGGAGCGCGGCATCACGGCCAGTCGCGAGCGACGGGGGAGTGCGATGGGGACCCGAAGGCCCCCATCGTCTACTACCCGCTTAAATCGTCGAAACGTTGGCTGCTGCCGGGCCCTTGGGACCCTGCTCAGCTTCGTAGCTGACCTTCGCGCCTTCGGCGAGGGACTTGTAGCCCTCGCCCTGAATCGACGAGTGGTGGACGAACAGGTCCTTACCCGGCTCATCGGGGGTGATGAAGCCGAAACCCTTGTCGTCGCTGAACCACTTAACGGTTCCTGTGGGCATGTGTTGTCTTCCTCCGGTCATGTGCACAGCGAAACACGGAGGGCGCTGACGGAGCAACGAACTGGCGAACGCGTGGCACTACGGTAATGAATGATCCGACGGACGCCGGACCTGCACGCAAGATAGCTGATCGCGGCGCGCGCCGTCAACGGAGGGCCCCGGTCCGTCGGCGCGTGCGCTACGGTGATAGTGCGCATTCGCGCAATCCGGGGCGTCCGTGCAGCGACGTGAGCGCCCTCTCGGCATCTTCGCCGGCCAACGGAAGGAGCAGGATGTTCGCAGGGTCAAGTCTCCCGCACCGGCCCTGTGCTCCAGGTCGGCTCGAACCGGCGGCAACGGCTTTCGTCTTCGCTCCCGGAGCGACCCCGTGAAGACCGCTCGCGAGCGGGCTGAGGAGAAGCGACAGGAGAAGCTGGCCAACGTGCGCGAGATGGTGCAGCGAGGGTCGCTGGTCATCCGGCCGATGACCGAAGAGGAGCGCCAGCAGTATCCGGCTCGTCCCGCGGCTCCGCGGCGCTTTCCGCCGCGATGACAGACACCGAGCTCGTCCTCACCGGTGGTGAACGCCTGCGGGTCGAGGGCGATGCCAAGCGGGTTGAGAGCGCAATTGTCTCGGCGGCCCGCGGATCCATCCTCGAGCTCGCCTGGTTGACCGAGTCAGGGACCCGTCGGCGCGTCGGGATCAATCCCGACCACGTTCTGATGATCCGCGCGCTGGACGACGTCGAGGGCCAATCGCACGCGGATCTCGTCACCGTGCCCGCCAGCGGGCTCGCAGGTGACGACCTCGACGCGGGCCGGTCAGGCGGCCGCGGTGATCTCGACGGAACCGAACCCGGCGAAGACTGACCTTGGACGCAGCTCCGGCGCGGACCGGCGTCCATGTGCGTGAGCCACGTCAGCTCAGCCGGCGCAGCTCACGCACCACGTCCTGAGGGCCAAACGGCCACACGAACAGCGCCCGCTCGTGCCCGCTGGGGTCGACCACGAAGGCCAGCTCGGAGTGACTGATCTCGCGCACTGTGGTCCTGCCGATGCGGCGTCTGGCGACCGAGACGCCGACCTGGTAACGGCGCCACACCGCAGCCAGCGCCACGGGCGAGCCCACCGCCCAATGCCACTCGGGGACCAGGGACCAGCGCCGGACATCCTGGCGCAGGTAGCGTGGCGCGTCGGCGTAGACGTCGGTGCTGACCGCGAGGATCGCCGGCCGGCGGGTGCGGGGCAGCGCCGCCACCGCCGCGTTGAGGACGTGGGCCTCCAGCGGGCAGAGGTTGCGGCACAGGGGATCGACAAACGTGATGAGCACCGGCCGCCCGCGAAACCGCGACACCGAGACAATGTGTCCGCTCTGGTCGTGCAGCGCGAAGTCGGGCGCCGCGCGCGTCGCGGCCGGCCACTGCACGGG
>JALYTU010000183.1 GCA_030854125.1 Actinomycetota bacterium
GCTGCGGACCGTCCTGACCACGGGCGGAATGCCCAGCGCCGACGCCGATCGCGAGGCGGCCGACGGGCTTGTCGCCGACGGGCTGCTCACCGCGGACGGCCACTGGCTGCGTCCGCCGCGCTGACCCGGTCCAGCCGCTTGGTCGCGCTCGCCTCGTGGGCGGGCATCAGGTCCGCGCGGGAGATCTCGGCCACGTGCGGCGCGACGATCCGCACACCAGCGTCGGACTCGATGCGCTGGTAGGTCAACGTCTTGAGGAACTTCGCGACCGACAGACCCCCGGTATAGCGGGCGGCCCGGCCGGTCGGCAGCGTGTGGTTGGTCCCGATCGCCTTGTCGGAGAACGCGACCGTCGCCCGCCGCCCCACGAACAGCGAGCCGTAATTGCGCAGCCGTTGCACATACCAGCCGTCGTCGGCGGTCTGGAGCTCGAGATGCTCGGTGGCGACCTCGTCCGACAGCGTGGCGGCATGCTCGCGATCGGCGGCGATCATCACGACTCCGTGATCGGTCCAGGCCGCCCGGGGCGTGTCACCGCCGCCCGGGGCGGCGCGGTCGAGCGCGCCGAGCTGGCGGTCGACCTCGGCGATCACCGCATGTCCGAGCGTCTCAGAGGTGGTGATCAGCACCGCGGGGGAGCTGGGGCCGTGCTCGGCCTGGGCGAGCAGGTCAGCGGCAACGAGCTCGGGGTCGGCGGTCTCGTCAGCGATCACCGCGACCTCCGAAGGCCCGGCGAGCAGGTCGATCCCAACGCGGCCGAACAGCTGACGTTTGGCCTCGGCGACGAACGCGTTGCCCGGCCCGACGATCATGTCCACGGGCCCCAACTCGCCGTCCAGCAGCCCGAAGGCCATCGCGGCCAGCGCCTGCACTCCGCCGAGCGCGAAGATCCGGTCCGCACCCGACGTGGCGATTGCGTGCAGGGTCGGGGGATGCAGCGAGCCGCCCCGCGGCGGCGTGCAGGCGATCACCGAGTCCACGCCCGCGACCTTGGGGACGAGCACGGTCATGAACGCGCAGGCAAGCATCGGCACCCGGCCACTGGGGCAGTAGGCCCCGACCGAGCTCACGGGGACCTGGCGCTGACCGAGAATCACCCCGGGCAGCGTCTCGGTCTCGAAGTCGGTGAGGGTCGCGCGCTGGCGCCGGGCGAAGTTGCCGATCTGCTCCTGGGCGAACGCAATGCTCTCGCGTAGCGGGCCGCTCAGGGACCGTGTGGCGGCGACGATCTCGGCGGCATCGATCTCGAAGCTCGGGGGATCCCAGCCATCGAGCTCGCGCGAATAGGCGCGGACCGCATCGATGCCCTCGCGCTCGATCCGGCCCAGGATCTCCGACACCCGGGCGGCCACCGCCGGATCGGGGCCGTCCGGGGTGGGGGTCGCCGATTTGAGATAGCGAGGCGCGTCCACGCAACGGTTCCGCTCAGCCGCCGGGCCGGGCGATGAGCCCGTAGAGCTCGGGCCGCCGGTCGGCGTGGGCATCGGCGTGCTCGGTGAAGCGCTTGTCGCGCGCCGCATCCAGATCGATCTCGGCAGTGATCATGCCGGGGGCGCGCGTCTCGGCCCGCACCCAGCCGTCCACGTCGATGATGCTCGTGCCGCCGGTCCATCCCTGTCCGCGCTCGGTCCCGAGCCGGTCCGCGCAGGCGACCGCCATCCGGTTCATGCGGGCCGTGGCCATCGCGATACCGACCTCGCCGGGCCGCTCGCCGTCGGGCCGGGGGATGAGCGGCCAGTTGGTCGGTACGAGCAGCAGCTGGGCGCCCTGCAGGGCGACCGTGCGGGTCAGCTCGGGGAATTCCAGGTCGTAGCAGATGATCACCGCCACCTGCCCCAGCGGTGTCTCGATCACCGGGGGCAGCTCGGAGCCCGGAGTGAAGACCAGCTTCTCGCGATCCCACAGGTGCAGCTTGCGATACACCGCCCGCAGCCCGGTGGGGTCGATCAGCGCGGCGCTGTTGTAGACGCGACCATCCTCGCCGCGCTCGCAGAACCCAGCCGCGAGCACGATCTCGGCCGCGGCTGCTTGCGCGGTCCACTCGACGATGATGGGGTGATCCCGGCCGATCGCGACCGATGCCGACTCGTCGGCGGACGCAAACATGTACCCGGAGGTGACCAGCTCGGGCAGCACGACAACCTCAGCGCCGGCGTCCACGGCCTCCCGGATCGCCTCGCGGGTCAGCGCCCGATTGGCCTCGAGGTCCAGGAGGACCGGCTTTAGCTGCTGGCAGGCGATCCGGGTCATGAGTCGACCGAGATCATGGCGCCATCCCGGCGGCCAGACCGGTACGCACGCGCCGGGCGAGGCCGGGAGCGACGAGCACTACCACGAGGCCGATGAACAGGTAGGCGGCCTCGATGTACGGAAGCCTCGCGAACGTCCCCACCTGCCCGATGAACACGTTGCGGATGATCGTGTAACACACGAACGCGCCGCCGAGCACCGGGATCGCGATCTGCCAGATCGGGGCCTTGGCCGCCCCTCCGAAGAACAGGAACCGGATCGCCCCGATCGTCGCCATCACATAGGCCACCAGGATCAGGACGGTGCCGATCTGCAGCGGATAGAAGGTCGCGTCGATCACCGTCGAGCCGGCCAACTGCTGGCCGGCCAGGGCCAGTGCGAAGATGACCAGCACGACAACCAGCGCAGCGCCCGGGGCGCCGTGCTTGGACAGCCCGGCCAGACCGGTCCGCTTGCCGGTCGCGTCCCGGGCCTGGGCGTACATGATGCGGGCCGCGCCGCTGGCTACCCCGAGGGAGATCGCGAACAGGCTGATTGTGGCCATCAGGTCCAGGAGGTCGGCGTACCACTTGCCGATGTAGCCGTTGCCGAGATCGGAGAAGGGCAGGCCCGCGCCATACGCTTTGGCCCCGGCGGCCGTGGCGCCGTAGCCGAGCGACTGAGCGGCCGCGGTCAGCAGATAGAAGGCGCCGACGACGACGACGGCGGTCTTGATCGCCCGGGGGATCTGGGACTTGGGATTCGACGTCTCCTCGCCCAGAGCGGCCGCGCCCTCAAAGCCGGCGAAGGCGAGAAAGCCGTATACGGCGGCCTTGGCGATCGTCCCGATGCCGCTGCCGGACGGCAGCGCGAGGAAGTTCAGGGTGAAGGTCTGGCCCTTGGGTCCGTGGCTGACGATCACCGTCACGAGGATGACGACGCTGAGAATCGTGACCAGGATCGCCCCCGTGATCTCCGAGGTCAGCAGCGCCCGGGTGATGACGCGGATCTCGGTGAAGGCCAGGGCGCTGACCCCGAGCAGGCCGATGACCGCCATCCACCACCAGGTCTGCGTGTCCAGGATCCCGGTGTCGCGCAGGAACTGGCCGCCGAACAGCCCCATCTCGATCGTCGACCCGCAGCCGATCGCGATGTAGGCGCCCATCAGCGCCCAGCCCGCGAAGAAACCCGCCTGCGGACCAAGTGTCACCCCCACCAGTGCGTATACCGAGCCCGTGTGGGAGATGTGCTGCGACAGCTTGACGAAGCAGTAGGCGACGAGCGCCACGCCGATCACAGCGAACACGAAGGAGAGCGTCACCGCCCGTCCGATGATCAGTGCGGCGCCGGTGCCGAGCAGGCCGATGGCTCCGACCGGGCCGATGAGGCCGACCGAGAAGGCCGCCGCGTCGACCAGGCTGAGTTCTGTGTGCAGCCCGTCCCCGGGCGTGGTGGTGGGCGTAGTGGAGGTCATGCTCGGACGCTATACGCGCAGCCGGACTTATTCCAGCATTCCAGCCCGTTCAGTCGTCGTCCAGTCGCGTGGCGATGATGATCGCCGCCTGCTCCTGCGCGCCGTAAGTGGCCCGCAGAGCCGAGATCACATCCTGGCCATCGGCACCGAGCGGAGGTGGGTGCTCGACGAGCAGCGTGCGGACCTCCTGCCCCAGCGGCTCGCCCCCGATCACGTCCGCCAGTGCCTCCAGCGCATCGGCTCGGACGCGAGCGCCGTCGACGAAGGAGCCGATCACCGTCTCGCGGCTGAGCGGCGCACGCCCGTAGACCCGTGCGTGCATGACCGCCGGGTTGACGGCGTGAGGGCGAACGAGGTCACGTCGCTCGGCCTCCGAGAGGCCGGCGAGGATGGCGAGATGGCCGATCGCCTGGGTGACCCCCTGCGCGTCGACGGGCAGCGAGGCCGTGAGCGCCGCCGGCAGGGCGGCGAGCAGTCCGGCGTGCTCGGTCGCGGCGGTGCTGAGCAGCGACTGCACGTGATCGCGATGGGTGATCGGCACCCCCTCACCGTAGGAACCCCGAGCCGGGCACGCTCAGACCGTCAGCGGGCTCTCGCCCGCCTGAACCCGCCTGATTGTGTCGTTCTCTGAACGACCGAGCAGGGTTGCCGTCGCAAATTGGGCGGCCAGCCCACTGAATACGTCATGGCGGTGGAGCATCGCGTGCTTGCCGCCGGCAACAGTCACGTAGCCGACGCGAGCGTGCCGGCTCAGGTTCCGGGCCAGGGCAGCGGAGCGGGCCGGATTGGCGATCCGGTCCCGGGATCCGTGCACGATCAGGATCTGCTCGCCATGGAGGCCGTCGGGCACGTCATCCGCGTACACCCATGGCGCGAGGGCCACGACGCTGACGACCTCGGGCTGGTTGGCTGTCAACACGGCACCGCGCCCGCCGAGAGAGTGCCCGACCAGACAGGTGGGGGGTTGGCGTCCCAGGCGCTGCGCAACCTCCGCGAGCGCCCACTTCGCGTCCAGCACCGGAGTGTGCGTGGTGTCCCAGCCCCGGACGGAGTTGAGCAGGCGAAACACGGCGAGTTCGCGGTGCGCCTCACGCGCGATTCGTCGCGCGAGGGGAATCATCCGCAGCACCGACAGCTGCGTCGGGCTGACCATCCGGCTCTCTCCTCGGCTTGAGCCACCGTGCATCACGAGGACCGTCCCTGCCGGATCGTCGGGCACGTGTACGTCGATGAGCTGTGGTTTCGGTGCCATCGTGATCGGTCAAATGTCCCGGCAACGCCACGGTCCGTGCGCGACTCGGAGGATAGGTCGCCTGGCGTGTCCACCAATGACGCTGGCGCCACCGCTGCTCCCCGTGCGCCTATCGTCGTTCCTGATCACGACGCAGGGAGACAGCTATGCAGATCACCCGCAACACCCTGGACACGACCCGCGGCCCCGCTGAGTGGTTCACCGGCGCGGTGTACGTCGACGCGATCGCCGCTCCATTACCGCCGTCGCGCACGGCAGCGGCCAGCGTGCACTTCACCCCGGGCGCTCGAACCCACTGGCACACGCATCCGTTCGGCCAGACGATCTTCGTGCTCGAGGGCATCGGCCGCTGTCAGCGCGAAGGCGGAGCCATCGAGGAGATCCGCCCCGGCGATCGTGTCTTCTTTGAGCCCGGTGAGAATCATTGGCACGGTGCCGCTCCGAAGCGGTTCATGACCCACATCGCCATCCAGGAGGCAGATGAGTCGGGTAGCCCGGTGACCTGGGGCACGCACGTGACCGACGACGAGTACAACGTGGCCCCGGGCTCGTAGCGCGAGCCTGGCGGATCGCTCCGGAGATTCCTTCAACCCACCTCCAGGTCGGCGCGGCCTGGCGAAGGCTCGACCCGTCAAAAGGGAACATATGTTTGTCCGCCGGCCGACCGGGCAACCCGTCATACGGACGGCGATCTGCTTCCCGCGTCCGTGGGAAAGCCAGGAAGCCCCTAAGCAATTGACCAGGAGAATCACATGAGTGGAATGGCTGACGCAGCACGCAAGATTCCGGGAGTGGCCGCGGCCGAAGGCGCCGTCACCGGCGCGCTCGCCACTGAGGGCGACCTCCCGATCAAGGACTACGACACGCAGAGCGCCGAGGACATCGCCGCCAAGCTGTCGGGCTTCTCCCAGCGCGACCTGCGCCTGATCGACGCCTACGAGCGCAAGCACGACAATCGGGCGACGATCACCGACAAGATCGCCAAGCTGACCGCCGATGAGCCGTGGTCGGGCTACGACGAGCTCAGCGTTGAGGCGGTCGCGAGGGCGGTCAGCGAAGGCGACGAGAACATCGCCAAGCAGGTCCGCAGCTACGAGCGTGACCACAAGGATCGCTCCGGCGTGATCGAGGCCGCAAACCGCCGCATCAACACGAAGTAGTGACCTGCCGCCGCCCAGGGGCGTCGCGCTCCTGGGCGGTGGCGTCCACTCAGTCCCCCCGCCGTTCCTGGTCGCTCCGGCCGCGTCCCGTCTCAGCCGATGATCGGCAATGTGCGCTCGTCCTGCAGGGCGGACAGCGCAGCCTGCATCTCGCCGGTGATCTCGTCGTAGACGGCCTTGTAC
>JALYTU010000184.1 GCA_030854125.1 Actinomycetota bacterium
TCTGTACGTCGCGCCCGAGGCGCTGGACGCACTCACCGTCCCCTGGCCGGGATACGGCTCGCTGGCCGACCCCGGAGATGCGCTGCAGTCGGGCCCGGCCGAGACCGCCAAGCGCCTGGACCTCGGCTTCCCGTCCGGACTGCGCAGCACCTGGGCGCTGGCCTCGCTGGCCGTGCTCGAGCAGGCCGGCTGGGAGTGGGTGCACGCTCGCGCGGCTGATCTCGCCGCCGGACTGGCCACCGAGTTGGCCAACCGAGGACTCGAGGTCGGTCCGCGCGATCGCACCACGCTGGTCTCCTGGCACGCCGATGATCCCGACGCCGAGGTCAGCCGCCTGGGCGCGGCCGGTTTCGTCGTGCGCAGCATCCCGTCGCGCAGCTACCTGCGGGCGTCGGTCGGAGCCTGGTCCTCCGAGGATGAGCTCACCGAGCTGGCCCGGCTGGCGGCCGCGCCCGGCTGAGCGGCGTCAGCCGCCGATCCGGTCCGGTCGCGTGTAGACGTTGACCGAACCCCGGCGCGCGAAACCGCACAGGGTCAGGCCGCGATCGGCGGCCAGCTCGATGGCCAGCGAACTCGGCGCGCCGACGCCGACGAGGATCGGCGCGCCCGCCACTGCTGCCTTCTGAACGAGCTCGAAGGAGAGCCGGCCGCTCACGCACAGGACGTGACCGTGCAGCGGCAGCCCGCCTTCGCGCAGAGCATGGCCGATGACCTTGTCCATCGCGTTGTGGCGTCCGACGTCCTCGCGCGTGCACAGCAGTTCCCCGGCGGCCGTGAACAGGCCGGTGGCGTGCAGTCCTCCGGTGTGCGCAAAGGCCGGCTGCTCGAGCCGCTCCGGGAGGGCGGCGGCCAGCGCGCGCGCGATCACCGGCCCGTCCGGGAGGGGCCGGCTGGCCACGGCGACCTCTTCCAACGCGCCCTTGCCGCAGACCCCGCACGACGAGCTCGTGTAGAAGCTCCGCGCACCCGGATCGCGGGTCAGCGGCCCGATCACGTCAATCGTGTTGGCGGCGAGGTCGTCGGTCAGCCCGGCCGGATGCGGCCCGTCGATCAGGCCCTCGCCGTACAGGAAGCCGAGCGCGAGCTCCTCGTCATGCCCCGGAGTACGCATCGTCACCGCCAGCGGCGCGCCGTCGACGCGGATCTCCAGCGGCTCCTCGATCGCGACCTGGTCCGGGCCGCCGTCATGGACGACCGTGCGGTACATCAAGCCGGCCGAGCCGGCTCGAGTAGACGACGCTCGGTCTGAAACGCGAGCAGCGCCGGCTCGGTGGCGGGCGCACCGGGCTCAAAGCCCGGACCGGCGGTCACCGTGGTGTCTGCCGCTGCGATCAGCGCCCCGCACGTCGCGCAGCGTCCGCCGGCGCCGATCAGACCGTCGTCCTGGCGGTGGCGAAAGATCCGCCGGGGGCCGTCAGGCGAGTAGTGGTCATCGCCCCAGTGCATCAGCTCGCGCACCACGGGCCACAGTCGCTCGCCCTTCTCGGTCAGGGCGTACTCGTCGCGTGCGCCCGGGCCGGGAACGCGCTCCATCACGCCCTCGTCGACCAGCGCCCTCAGGCGGCTGGTCAGCACCGCGCGGGGAATCTCCAGATGCAGTGCGAAGTCTCCGAACCGGCGCAGGCCATAGAAGGCGTCCCGGACGATCAGCAGCGTCCAGCGCTCGCCGACGATCTCCAGCGCGCGGGCGACCGAGCAGCGCTGGCCGGCGTAGTCACGGGGAAGGGCCATCTCGCCGAGTCTACCAATCTAGGTTCGGTGACTGAACCTTTGTGCTAGGGTGCCGCGTCATGCAGTTCGGTCAGCGAACTAAAACCGGCGGCGTGCCCGGCCGGCCTCGCGCCTCGCGCGACCGGCGTGAGAGCTGGCTCGCGGAACGGGGCCATGACCGCCGCTGGCTGATCCTGACCGTGCTCGCCGCGGTCGCCTTCATGGCCCAGCTGGACCTGTTCATCGTCAACGTGGCGATCCCCGCGATCGGGCCCTCGTTCGGCGCTCGGCTGTCCTCCCTGTCCTGGGTGCTCAACGGCTACGCGATCGTGTTCGCGGCGCTGCTTGTCCCTGCGGGACGGCTCGCCGATCACTACGGCCGGCGGCGGTTCCTGCTCGCCGGCGTGCTCGTGTTCGTGGTCGGGTCGTGTCTGTGCGCTGCCGCCCCGACGCTTGGCGTGCTGGTGGCCGGCCGGCTCGTCCAGGCGGGGGGCGCGGCCGCGATCGTGCCCGCGTCCCTCGGTCTGCTGCTGCCCGTCTTCCCAGCCCACCGCCACAACCTGGTCGTCGGGGTCTGGGCGGCGACGGCGGCGGTGGCCGCGTCTGCGGGACCGCCGATCGGCGGCCTGCTGATCGCGCTCAGCTGGCGCTGGATCTTCCTGGTCAACCTCCCGATCGGAGTCTTCACGCTGCTGCTCGGATTCCGCATCCTGCCCGAAGTCCGCGCCGACCGGGACGCTCAGCTTCCCGACGTGATCTCGATCCTGGCGCTGCTGGCCGCGGTGACGCTGCTCAGCGTCGGCCTGGTCCAGGGGTCGGGCTGGGGCTGGGCCAGCCCGCGGGTGATCGTGGTCCTCGGTGGCGCTCTGGCGACCGCCGCGATCACCGTTCGCCGCAGCCTGACCCGGCCCAACGCGGTCATCGAGGCGCGGCTGTTTCAGAACCGCGAGTTCACCGGCGCCGCGCTCGGGCTGTTTCTGTACTTCGTGTGCTTCTCGGTATTCCTGCTCACCGCGGTGCTGTTCCTACAGGACGGCTGGCATTACAGCGCGGTTCGCACGGGGCTGGCGATCGTGCCCGGACCGGTGACCTCGGCGCTGTTCGCGATCAACTCCAGCCGCATCAGCGGGCGTTTCGGCCGCACCCGCCCGGCCGTGCTCGGCGCGTGTCTGGCCGCGGTGTCCGCCGTGTACTGGGTGTTCGCCGCGCCGGGCCATCCGGACTATGTGACCGGCTTTCTGCCGGGGATGATCATCGGCGGCGCCGGCGCCGGGCTGATTCAGGCGCCGCTCTTCGCCGCCGCCAGCACGCTGACCGCCGACCGGGCGACCACTGGGAGCGCGGTGCTGCAGATGGCGCGTCAGATCGGCAGCGCGGTCGGCATTGCCGCGCTCGTCGCCCTGATCGGGACCGGACCGCCGGACCGTCTCACCGTCTTTCACCGCGCCTGGGTGTTTCAGGCGATCGCCGCGGCCGGGGCGGCGATCGCGATCGCGAGGGCCCGGTCGGTCAACCGCCGGGTCCGACGCCGCCCAGCGGCCGTAGGTCGGTGCGCTGCGGGGGTTGAGCCAGAAGCGCCATGACCGGCGCCAGAGCGGCGCGGCCGCTCTCGGTCGTCAGCGCCTGCAGGGACGCGTCGACCGCCTCCTGACTGGACCAGACCTCGGTCACCCAGATCTCGTCCGGAGAGTCGACGGCACGGTTGACGAGATAGAGCTCACACCCATCCGTTCCCGCCAGTCCCTCGGCGATTGCGACCATCAACGTTGCCAGCGCCTCGCCCTGTTCCGGTTGGGCGGTCATCTTCACGTAGCGGGCGACCCGGGTCACGGCTGTGACCCTACCGACGCGGTAGGCGCCCGTATGCGGCAGCGGTGGCGAATCGGCGTGAGGATCAGCCGGTGGCGGGAAGCCCGAGTGCCTTGGTCAGCGCGTCGTCGGCGGTCTTGACCTTGACCGCATCGGCGAGCAGGGTCTCGGTGGCGGTCTTGGCCGATGCGCGGTCGTGCCTGACCGCAGCCGCGGCGATCAGCTTGAGGTCGGCGGACACGGCGTGGAAGCCGGCCGCCAGCTGTGTGAGCGAGACCTTGAATTTGGCCGGCGGCTTGAGCTTGGTCAGCCGCGAGGCCTGCTGGGACGCTCGTCCGGACAGGGCGCCGAGCTCGATCGCCAGCCGGGCGTCGGTCTTGGCCTTCGCCCCGGTGATCGTCTGCTGAAGATCGAGGCCGAGCTGGCGGAACGACGTCTTCTCGGTCCGGAAGCCTGATTTGAACGCGTCTAAGCTCGGTTGGCTCGGGCTGCTCGAACCGCAGCCGGCCAGCGCGAGCGCGGTGATCACCAATGCCGACGCTACGGCTCTCATGGGCACATCTCCTGTTCGCGGGGGAGCCGGCGTCCGGCCGGGCGCGAGCAATGTAGCGCCTTGAACTGGACGCCGGGTGGTTCTTAGGCAGCGTTAGTCCGCGCGACGTATCGTGGCGCCGATGGATGAGCCCGAACCCACTCCGGAGGCGCTGCAGCGCCGCCAGCAGGCCCACGAGGAGGCCGAGCGCGTGGCCCAGGCCGATGCCGTCAGCGACGAGCAGGCGCTCATCCACGAGCGACGCGCCGAAAAAGCTCGCTACCTACGTGAGAAGCTCGAGGCCCAGAGGGACGCCGACCAGAGTGAGGTTGACAAGAGCGGGGCCGAGCCCAGCGACCGCTGATCGGGCCGCAGCTCCCCCACCTCGGCAGAGACTGAAGTTGGCCTTAGACTCAGGCCGGTGAGGCCCAGTCTTCAACTGAGCCGCCGAAGTCGTCTGCGTGCCGGGAGGGTCGGCCTGGTCGCGCTCGTGATGGTGTTGGCGGTGGTCCCGTCCGCACTCGCGCGCGGTGGCACCCGGACTCTGCACTTCCGGGGATACGCGCTCCGGGCGCCCGTCGCGTGGCCGGTATTCGATCTGACCCGCTCACCGGTCACCTGTGTCCGCTTCAACCGGCACGCGGTCTATCTCGGGACTCCCGGAGCGCGCCAGAGCTGCCCGGCTCACGCTGCCGGCCGGACCGAGGCGATTCTCGTCCGCCCGCTCGACGCCGTTGCTGCGACAGGTGCGCACGGGCGCGTCACGCCCGGCGCTGGAGCGATCGACACCTTCGCGGTCCCGATGTCCGGTGTCGTGGTCACCGCGAGCTGGTCGGGACGTGAGGCGCTGATGTCGGGCCTCGTTCATCACCGGCTGCGGGCCACCGCGCCGTCCGCGCGGCGCCCGCGGTCCGCTTCGCACGCGCGAGCAGCACTCGCCGGACGGCGCGGCGCAGCGACATTTCACCCGGCGGCGGTCACTTACGCGGGCAACGGCTTCGATGCGTGCACCGCCCCCTCGACTACGGCCATGAACGCCTGGTCGGCCTCGCCGTATCGCGCCGTCGGCGTCTACATCGGCGGTGTCAACGCGGCGTGCGCACAGCCGAACCTCAACCCCTCATGGGTGAGCGGCCAGGTGGCCGCGGGATGGCATCTGATTCCCACCTACGTTGGACTGCAGGGCACCGGGGCGTGCTCCGGAACGTGCCAGTCGATCACCTCCAGCCAGGCCTCGGCCCAGGGTGCGGCGGCGGCCGATGATGCCGTCAATCAGGCCCGCGCGCTCGGCATCCCAGCGGGCAACGCGATCTATGACGACATGGAGCAGTACTCCCACTCGAGCGCGAACTCGACGACCGTGCTCGGGTTCCTCAGCGGCTGGACGAACCAGCTGCACGCCGACGGCTACCGGTCCGGGGTCTACTCGAGCGCCTCGTCGGGGATCAGCGATCTCGTCTCGCGGTACGGCACCGGCTACACCGAGCCCGACGACATCTGGATCGCCCACTGGGACGGCCAAGCGACCACGAACGATTCCTACGTCCCGAGCGGCGACTGGGCCGGCGCCAACCGGATCCGCCAGTACGTCGGCGGCCACAACGAGACCTACGGCGGCGTCACGATCAACATCGACACCGATTATCTCCACAGCGCGACCGTCAACGCCTCGCCGCCGAGTCCGTTCCCCGACGGCACCTTCATCGAGGCCAGCGGCGATCCGAACGTCTACCGAGTGGCCGGCGGCGCCGCGATGCTGGTCTCGAATTGGTC
The DNA here is from genome assembly GCA_030854125.1 of Actinomycetota bacterium. Taxonomy (GTDB): domain Bacteria; phylum Actinomycetota; class Thermoleophilia; order Solirubrobacterales; family Solirubrobacteraceae; genus Palsa-465. The sequence continues at coordinate 5,825 of JALYTU010000184.1, forward strand.
CGGCTTCGGCGGCACCCAGCCGCTGACGATGACCACCGCGGCACAGCTCGCTGTGCTGCCGCCGTATCCCGCCAGCGGCACGTTTGTCACCACGACGACCGGCCAGCCCTACCGGGTGGCCGGCGGGACGGCGTTCCCGATCACCAACTGGAGCCTGTTCGGCGGCCCCCAGCCGTCGATCACGATCGACGAGTGGGACCTGGAGAACATCGGCAACGCGCTCGATCGCCTGCTGGCCGCCCCCGCCAACGGCACCATTGTCGAGGGGCTGCCGTCGGGCACGTTCTGGACGTTCAGCAACGGCACGCGTGCTCGGGCGGCCGCGATCCCCGGGGTGACCTCGGTCGAGGACCAGGCGCTGTCGCGGTATGCGATCAGCGCTGTGACCGGTGGCGTCGGCCAACCGCGCGCGAGCGCCGTGCGCTGCCTCGCGCCGAGTCTGAAGCATCTCAGCCT
>JALYTU010000185.1 GCA_030854125.1 Actinomycetota bacterium
CTCGTGCTGGACCTCGTGCTCCCCGACGGCGAGGGGGTCGAGGTGTGCCGCGAGGTGCGGCGGTTCAGCAGCCTGCCGGTGCTCGTCCTGTCGGCGGTCGGCGACGAGCGCGAGAAGGTCCGCGCGCTGGACGCCGGCGCCGATGACTACATCACCAAGCCGTTCGGAACCGACGAGCTGCTCGCTCGTCTGCGTGCGGTGCTCCGGCGTGCGGCCGACGCCAGCGGCGATCCGATCGTGAGGATCGGGGAGCTGAGCATTGACGTGCTCGACCGGCGGGTGAGCCGTGACGGCGAGGAGATCCATCTGACGCCCCTGGAGTTCGACATCCTGCGGGTGCTCGCCCAGCATCACGGCCGGTTGGTCACCCAGCGCCAGCTCCTGCAGGACGTCTGGGGACCCGAGTACGCGCTGGAAACTCACTATCTGCGCGTCCACGTGGCCCACATCCGGGCCAAGCTCGAGCGCGATCCGTCGCGTCCGACGCACCTGATCACCGAGGCCGGGGTGGGCTATCGGCTGCGCGATCCCGCGGCCTGAGCGGCGGCCCCGGATCAGATGGCGATCTGTGATCCCATGATCACCGTGCGCTCGTCGGGCAGGCCGAAGTGAGCGATCGGGCTGGTCGAGTTGCGCGCCATGGCGATGAACAGGAACTTGCGAAAACGGAGCATCCCCGGCGCCCGGCTGGGGACGATCGTCATCCGCGAGACGAAATACGAGGCGTGCTCGAGGTCGAGGTTGCGCTCGAGCAGTCCGCGCTTGCGGGCCAGGGCGAGCGCGCGGGGAACGTCGGTCTTGTCCTGATAGCCGACGCGGTAGCTGACGTGCACGACCTTGAACAGCCCCTCCCCGAGCCACTCGACGCAGAACCGGTCCTCGTCGTCGACCTGCGGGATCCCGACCGTCTCGACCGACACGATCACCACCTTGTCGTGCAGCACGTGGTTGTGCTCGACCTCGGCCCGGAGTGCGAGCGGGGTGGTCTGCTTGCCGGGGTTGAGATAGATCGCGGTGCCGGGAACCCGCCGGAGAGGAGGTTCGACGGCGCGCAGACGGACGAGGAACTCGGCCAGCGAGCCCTCCTGCTCGGTGCGGTTGCGAGTCAGGATGTCGCGCGCGGTCCGCCAGGTCATCATCACGAACGCGAACACGAGGCCCACCCCGAGCGGCAGCCACGCGCCGTGGGCGATCTTGGCCAGGTTGGAGGAGAAGAACGCGACCTCGACGGTCAGCAGCAGCGACCCGAGGGCGATCAGCTTGAGCTTGGCGGTGTGCCACATCGAGCGGGCCACGGCCATGAACAGGATCGTGTTGAGGATGAAGGTGCCGGTGACCGCGACCCCGTAGATGTCGGCCAGCTTGGCCGAGTGCTGGAAGTAGAGGACCAGCGCGGCGACGCCTGTGGCGAGCATCCAGTTGATCAGCGGCACGTAGATCTGGCCCTCGAGCTTTGAGGTGTGCACGATCTTCAACCGGGGCAGGAAGCCGAGCTGCACCGCCTGCTTGGCGACCGAGAACGAGCCGGTGATCGCGGCCTGGGAGGCGATGATCGTCGCCATCGTGGCGAGGATCACCATCGGGATCCGCAGCCCCGCCGGCACGAGCAGATAGAACGGGTTGCTGATCGTGTTCGGGTGCGCGTGGATCAGGGCGGCCTGGCCCAGGTAGGAGAGCATCACCGCCGGGAAGACGATCACAAACCAGGTCACGCGGATCGGGCCCGCACCGAAGTGGCCGCGGTCGGCGTACAGCGCCTCCGCGCCGGTGACCGCCAGCACGACCGCACCGAGGGTGAGAAACGCGGCCACCCCGTGATCGAAGAAGAAGCGCACCGCCCACACCGGCGCCAGGCCCTGCAGCACCCCCGGGTGCGCGATCACCTCGCGCGCACCGAGGGCGCCGATGACCCCGAACCAGATCAGGATCACCGGTCCGAACAGCCACCCCACGGCGCCGGTTCCGAACCGCTGGGCGGCGAACAGGCCGACGAGGATCGCCAGCGCGATCGGCACGACCAGGTGGGCGAGGCCCGGGGTCGCGATGTTCAGTCCCTCGACCGCCGAGATGACCGAGATCGCGGGGGTGATCATCCCGTCGCCGAAGAACAGCCCGGCTCCGAAGATGCCGAGCGTGACCAGCGCGGCGGCACGCGGCACCCGGCGCCGTTTGACCAGGGCGGTGAGGGCCATGATCCCGCCGTCGCCGCGGTTGTGGGCGCGCATGATGATTCCGGCGTACTTGATCGAGACGAGGATCGTCAACGTCCAGAAGATGAGTGAGACGACGCCGTAGACGCCCGCCGACGTGGTTCGGGCGGCGTTGGCGTGCGCGGTGAAGATGACCTGCTCGGCGTAGAGCGGGCTGGTCCCGATGTCTCCGTAGACGATCCCCAGGGCGCCGAGCGCGAGGACGGTCTTGCCCGCGTGGGCGACCACGTCGCGGTTGTCGTCAGCGGCGGCGCGCAACGCGTTGGACGGCTCGGTACTCGGCCGCGGGGCCGCGGGACGCACCGGCCAGTAGCCGAGCTTGTGCGCGGCCTCGTTGAAGTTGCGGCGCATCGAGCGCGGCGCGTCCGCTGCCGGGTCGGCGGTCGGGATGCCCGGGGCGTGGGGTGAGACGGCCGGACCGAGCTGGCTCAGCGGCGCGATCGAGCGTGACGGATGCTCGCGGGCGACCGCGGGCCGGCGGCGGTGGGGGCGGGGGACTCGGGTCGCAAACATCTCACATCAGATGTTCGACCGGCGCTCGTCAACCGCGCGCTAAGAATCGGGGCAGCGGCGTAGAGATTTCGTCAAGACCCGCGCCTGGGCGGCCATGGCGGCCGTCTAGAACAGCGTGGCGGCGGTGACCGCCTTGGCCAGCAGCGCCTGTCCGGCGTAGCTGGGGTGAACGCCGCAGGTGCCGTAGCTGCCCAGCTGGGTGATCAGGCCCGCCAGGCACGGGCTGGCCCCGAACTTGGTCGAGCCGGCCTGGAACTCGCCGTAGCCGTCGGCGATGCGAACGTCAAAGGGCCGGGCGGCACTGTCCTGGGCGCGGTTGAGCGCGAGCGAGAAGGCGCTGACCGAGGCGACGCTGTAGTTCAGCGAGAAGTAGTTGAGGATCACGATCTGGCCTCGGTAGCCGGCTCGGCCGCGAACCGCGGACAGGGTCTGCTTGACGTCGGAGGAGATCGAAGCCAGCGTGCTCCGCAGCCGCGCCGGCGTGCAGCCACCGAGGGCGCCCTGGCAGCGGAAGAGGTCGTTGGCGCCGATCATCAGTGAGACGAGCCGGACGCGGGGATGAGCGCGCAGATAGGTGATCGCGGCGGCGAGCTGTGAGCCCGTGTAGCGCATGTGCAGCGGGTAGAGCTTTCGATAGCCGTTCTCGCAGCCGTTGCTCGGGGCCGACGCGTTGATCAGGCTGGCCGCCGTCTCGCCCGGGCAGGAGAAGTTGGCCACCTTCAGGTGCAGTGCCTTCTCGATCTGCTCCGGGTACCCGGGGAAGGTCGCGGCGGAGAGGTAGGTGGGGGCGGGGACGACCTGCGGCTCCTGATAGCCGAAGGTGACCGAGTCGCCCAGCGCCACGTAGCCCGAGGCCCGGGTCACCGGTGTGGTCGGGCTGACGACCGGCGCCGTCTTGGTGGCGGCACGGTGATGCGAGCGGGCGGCCGCCGGGCTCGCCGAGGTAAGGGCGATCAGCGCGGCGACGACGGTGAGACCCAGGAGGCGGGCGGCGGTAGTCATGGCGGCCGATCCTACGCTGCCACGAGGCTGCGCGCGGCATTTGCGCGGTTCAGGTCCGTCCGGCCGACACCGCGGCGGGTGTCCCGACGACCTCGGGCCCACAGTCGACCGCCGCTCGGGGAGCGCCGGCGATCTGACCGCCGGCACAGTCGCCGGCAGTGACCGTACGGCGGCCGCGGGGCGCCAGCGCGAGTCCTCCGATCCCCGCGATCAGCAGCAGTCCGCCGCCGATCTCGACCGCGAGGTGAAACGCGTCGCGAGAGGCGGTTGCGGCCGCACGCCCGACAAAGGCTCGTTGGGAGGGCGGAATCGAGCGTGCGTCGACGGCCCCGAAGGTACGGTGGCGGGCCGCGTTGACAGCTGCCGCGCTGGAGGTCGGCAGGCGGTGTCCGAGGCGCTGGGTGAGCAGGCCGCCGTAGTCGGCCGAGACGGCGGCTCCGACCGCCGCCACCGCGATCAGGCCCGCCGTCCGCGCGATCGCGTTGTTGACCGCCGAGGCGATTCCCGCCTCGGTGTCACGGGCGTCGGCGAGCACGGTTGCCGTCAACGGTGAGACCGTGAGGGCGAGGCCGAGCGAGAAGACGAGCAGGGCCGGGAGCACGTCCTGAAACAGTGAGACCGAGGTGCCGTAGCGGAGCATGAGGACAAAGCCGCCGGCCACCAGCACCGGGCCGACGGTGAGAAACGGACGGGGCCCGTAGCGGTCGGCCAGCCGGCCCATCCGCGCGGACAGCAGGAACATGACCCCCGTCGGGACCAGCCCCGTCACCCCCGACTTCAGCGCGCTGTAACCGGCCACCTGCTGCAGGTAGATGGTGACGAAGAAGCCGAGGATCCCAATGCCCCCGTACATGGCCAGCGTCTGGGCGTTGGCGACCGCGAAGTTGCGCCGCGCGAACATGGCGAGCGGGAGCATCGGATGCGGGACGCGGCCCTCGTAGACGATGAACGCGCCGAGCAGCAGCACCCCGGCGACGAGCGCCCCGCTGACGGCGGGGCTTGACCAGCCGAGCACGGGCTGTTCGATCAGCCCGAACGAGATCCCGGCCAGGCCGCCGGCGGCCAGCCCGGCGCCGACCCAGTCGATGCCGACGTCCTCGCGCTCCTGGGCGCGGCCGGGGACCGCGACCCGGGCCAGGAACAGCGCGCTGATCACCAGCGGGACGTTGATCAGGAAGATCCACCGCCAGGAGGCGGAGTCGACGATCTGGCCGCCGAGCAGGGGGCCCGCGAGGATGCCGATCCCGCCCCAGGCGGTCCAGCGCCCGATCGCGGCGCCGCGCTCGTCAGGGCCGAAGACGGCGACGATGATGGCCAGTGCGGCGGGCGTGAGCAGCGCGCCGGAGACTCCCTGCAGGGCGCGGGCCGCGATCAGCACGCCGATCGTCGGCGCGGCCGCGCACAGCGCTGAGCCGATCCCGAAGCCGAGCACGCCAGCGGTGAACACGCGCCGCTCGCCGAGCCGGTCGGTGAGCGAGCCCGCGAGCAGGATGAGCGCGCTGAGGGTGAGCAGATAGGCGTTGGAGATCCATTGCTGGGCGGCGAAGCCGCCGCCGAGGTCGCGGCCGATCGCGGGCAGCGCGACGTTGACCGCGGTCGAGTCCACGGCGGCGATCGTCGAGGCGAGAATCGCGCTGACCAGGGCCAGGCGCTTGACGGTCGAACTCGCGGCTGGCCGCGGCGTCGCGGACGCCGCGCTGGCCCCGGCGCTCCCCATGGCTAGGAGAGCATCGGGGACGGGGGGATTCGGGTGCTGCCGGTGACCTCGGGGATCAGCATCGCCACCTCGTCCACGAAGCACCAGCTCCACTCCTCGTCCGGCTCCAGGGAACGGATCAGCGCGTGGTCGGAACTGCCCGCGTGGCGGCTGGCGTGCTGCCCAGGAGAGTCATCGCAGCAGCCGACGTGACCGCACTGCAGGCAGATGCGCAGGTGCAGCCACACGCCGCCGTCACGCAGGCAGTCCTCGCAGCCATCGACCCCGGCCGGCAGCTCGGTCACGGTGATCGAGTCGAGATGTGAGCAGTCGGGGGTCATGCCGGACATAGGGCCAGCATGACGAGTCCGTCAAGCGCTCAGGCGGCGACGTCGGCGGTGGCCAGACGCAGGAGCGTGCCAGGACCAACGCCGCGGCCGGCGATCACGCAGGTGTGGCCGGCCCGCCGCCAGGTCACGAGCTCGATCGTGCCCTCCTGCAGCAGCCAGTACGAAACCCCGCCGCGGGTCACTACGCGTCCGGCTCGGAACGGGATCGGAGCCCCGCCGACGATCGCGTAGCCGACGCGCCGCCCGTCGTGAGCGCGGTAGAAGACGGTGACGACCGTGCGGTTGGCCACGCGATCGGTCCGTGATCCGAGCGCCCGCCAGCCGACGGTCTGCTGCCAGTACGGGAAGGGAATCCCGGCCGAGCTGATGTCCAACGCCCGGGTCCCGCGCTCGGCCGGGGGCGGGGAGATCGCGGCGGCGAGCGTGAGGTGCACGGTCTGGCGCAGCGAGGGCGCGCGGGTGTCGCCGCCGACGAACAGGACGACCGCCAACACCGTGGCC
>JALYTU010000186.1 GCA_030854125.1 Actinomycetota bacterium
TCGCCGCCGTGGCGCCGCCGGCCAGGCAGGCCAGGGCGAGCGCGAGCAGCGGCGCAGCCTTGTAGGAGGCGCGCAGGAACTGCACCGCGGCGACATGGCGGTAGGTGAAGTTCAGCCCGTGACGCAGGGGCGTCCCCTCGGGAAAACCCGCCCCCATCACGAGTAGCGCAGCGAGCGCGAGGCCGAGAAAGAACGGGCCGTAGCGCCAGCGGCGGGTGACCGCGAATCCGGCCAGTGCGAGCGCCGGCAGCAGCAGGGTGGCGACCACGACCGGCGCGGAGAACAGCAGCGTGTGGGAGTCCTGGAAGTACGGGATCGCGTGGCCGGCGAAGCCCAGCCCGACGTAGGACAGCCAGAAGCTCATCAGCCGCAGGCTTTCGGTCAGGCTCGTCGTGCCCCAGACCGTTCCGGGCTGCTCGGTGAAATGCAGGAAGTTGATTCCGTAGGCCGACTGCACGTAGGCGGGGATCACCCACCACAACGAGGCCAGTGCGGTGAGCGGCACGGCCCGCGCGAGAAAGCCCCGGATCTGCGGCCATGCCACAGTCCGCTGCCCCCATTCGTAGAGCAGCAGCAGCGCCGGCCCGAGCAGCATCCAGGCGGTAACCGCTCCGTTGATCCCGCCTCCCGAGGCGGTGATCAGCAGCGCCACGGCGGCCGGCCGGCGCCAGCCCCGCGGCTCGCGCAGGCCGTCGTGGACAGCGAGCATCAGCCAGGGCAGCGCCGCGTAGGCCAGGAAGGTGACCGTCGTGCGATTGGCGTAGGTGACCACGAACGGGTTGAAGACGGCCACGGCGCCCGCGACCAGCTCAGCGGGGACCGAGACGCGGCCGAGCAAGGTCCCCAGCAGGCGGCCCACCCCCCAGGCCCCGAGCCACAGCAGTGTCCCCAGCCACAGCCGCTGGACCACCCAGTCGGGCAGCCCGATCAGATGTCCGAGCGCAAAGAAGGGGCCCATCGGGAACAGATAGCCCGCGGTCTGGCCCGTGCGGACATCCCCGAGCGCCCCGGAGGAGCTCCACATCGAGGCGACATCCCCGAGGAAGCGGATCGGGTCGACATGAAGGTTGATCTTCGTGTCCGCGGTGGTCAGCCCGGGACGCTGGACGAAGGCGATCAGGTACGCCACGACGCCGAACAGCGCGGGGACGCCCGCTGCTGCGCGAGGCCTGGTCATCGGGGGAGAAGGGTAACGGTGGCGGGGCGCCCCCCTGACCGGAGGTGACCGCGTAGGGTTTAACCGTGAACGGAGCCAGGCTGTGGTTGACCGTGCCGACCTTCAACGAGGCCGGCAACGTGGAGCGAATCGTGCGTGACGCGCTGGTCCAGCTGGAGCGCTGCGCGCCCGGTGATCACCGCATCCTGATCGTCGACGATGCCTCGCCGGACGGGACGGGCGCGCTCGCCGACGCGCTCGCGTCCGAGCTGCCCGCGGTCGAGGTGCTGCACCGGACCGGCAAGCAGGGGCTGGGCCGTGCCTACCTGGCGGGCTTTGAGCATGCGCTGGCCGGCGGCGCCGAGCGGGTGATCGTGATGGACGCCGATTACTCGCACGATCCCGCGTACCTGCCGGGGATCCTCGCCGCCGCGCAGACCAGTGATCTCGTGCTCGGCTCGCGCTACGTGGCCGGCGGGTCGGTCGTGCAGTGGCCGCCGCTGCGTCGGCTGCTCAGCCGGGCCGGCTCGCTGTATGCGCGCGCGGTGCTCGGCGTCTCGGTCCGCGATCTCACCGGTGGCTACCGGTGTCTGAGCCGGGACGTGCTCGAGCGCGTCGAGGTCGCCACGCTGCGCTCGCAGGGGTACGTGTTCAACATCGAGCTGACCTTCCGCGCGCTGCAGGCGGGCTTCCGGGTGACCGAGGTGCCGATCGTGTTCCGTGACCGGACGGTGGGCGAGAGCAAGATTTCGCTGTCGATCGCGATCGAGGCCCTGTGGTTGGTCCCGAGCCTTCGCTTCCCGTCGCTGCGGCGCTCCTGGCCCGCGCGGACAAGTCCGCTCGCGCACCCCGCTGCGCGGATCGAAGTCGACCCCCCGGCCGAGCGCGACGACGGCGCCGACGGACCGTCAGTAGGGCCAGGGTCCGTGCTCGCGGGTGTGCCCGAGCAACCGGGCCAGCGGCGTGAGCTTCGTGACCACGGCCACCTTGACGAGCAGGTTGCGAACGAACCACGGGACCGAAGCCAGCTGGCGTGAAGTGCTGATCAGCGCCGCGACGGGGCCGAGCGCCTCGCGGCGGTAGATGGCCAGCGAGCCGCGGCGCCCGTCATAGCGCCAGCGCCGGGAGAAGACGAGCAGCCGCAGCTGGGCGAGCATCACCCCGATCGCGTTGAACGAGTCATGGATCAGCATCGCGCCCCCGACCGGCACGCGCTCGCCGTAGCGCTCGATGTCGGCTCGCGCCGGCACATACCGATGCGCCCCGTCGACGTAGAGCAGATCGATCGCCCCCTGAACCGCGCCGAGCGCGGCCTCCGAAGGCTCGCGCACGTGACGGACGCGGTCCTCGACGCCGGTGCGGTGCAGGTTCTCCCAGAAGACGCTGTAGTCACTGTCGCCGACCTCGGCGTTGGGAGCGTATTCCTGGGGTCCGCGGTCGTTGCCGCCGTGGGGATCGATCGCCACCATCTGCACCCCGTCGGGCCGGGCGCTGGCCAGCACGATCGTCGAGCGACCCCGAAACGAGCCGATCTCGACGATCTGTCCTGGGGGTCGCAACCCCTCGGCGGCGTCCCACAGAGCGCGCGCCTGGGCGTCGGTCATCCAGCCCTCGACCTCGCGCACCCGGGCCAGCGCTTCGGAAAAGCTCGTCGCCGCGCTCACGCCCGGGTCCGGCGTCGTGGGCGCCGTACCGGCGCCGCCGCGGCTTCGCGGACGACGATCTCAAGCGTGGTCGCAGCGGTCCGGTCCCAGGTGAAGGTCTGCGCGCGCTCCAGCGCGGCAACGCTCATCTGCTCGCGCAGCTCATCATCCTCCAGCAGGGTCTCGACGCACGCGCGCAGATCCTCGGGCCGCTCGGCGAGCAGGCCGGTCTGGCCAGTGACGATCGACTCTCGCAGCCCGCCGACCGCCACCGCGGCGCTCGGGGTGCCGCACAACGCCGCCTCCATCACGGTCAGCGACCAGCCCTCCGAAGCCGACGCAGTCACGTGCAGCCACGCCTCGCGGTACAGATCGGCCTTACGCTGCTCGTCAACGAAACCGTGCACCCGCACCCGGTCGGTCAGACCCCGCCGTGAGATCTCGTCGTCGAGGGTCTCGCCGTGATCGCCGTGCCCGGCGATGTCAAGCGTGACCCCGGGGAGCTCGGTGAGCATGTCGAGCAGGACCTCGATCCGCTTGTAGGCCTTCAGTCGCCCGACGTAGAGGATCCGCGGCTCGGGTGACTTCGTGCCCGGCCGGTACAGGCCCGGCTCGACCCCGCAGTAGGCGATGGTGATGTTCTCGGCGGGGACACCGTCGATCGTCACCAACTCGTCGCGGGCGGCCCCGGAGATGGTGAGAAACGGCGTGCGGCGGTAGAGCAGGCGCAGCGGCAGTTCCTCGAGCACGAGCGAGAGCATCAGCCCCAGCCAGCGGCCGAACTCGCCGACGAACAGGGCGCGATGGGGGTGATTGACCAGGGCCACGCGCGGCCTGCGCAGCCACAATGGGGTCAGGAAGGTGATCCCGTTGATCACCTCGAAGACGACATCGGAGTCGGCCCCGAGACCGCGCATCACCTTCCAGGCCGCTCGGGGGAAGACCGACCCCCGGCCGCCGGCGCGGTGCACGACGAGGTTGGGGGCGACCTGCTCGACCGGCGTGGCCCCGGGGTACTCGCCGGCGAGGACGGTCACCTGGTGGCCGGCCTGGGCCCATCGGACCACGTTTTCGTACACGTTGAGGCCCGTTCCGCCGCCCTGGGGATGGGTCCAGTCCCGGTCGGCGAGGACGAGGATCCGCAGGCGCGGACCGTCGGCGCCGGCAGCCGACGCTCCGTTGCGTGACGTCGCAACCGCAACCCCGGCGGGATCCGACGGCAGCTGAAGGCCAGTTTCCATCCGGGCGAGGCTAGCTGACCGGGTGCGGATACCATCCGCCGGTGCGAAGCGCCCCGACGTCGGCCGCGGTCACCTCATCTCGCGGCCTCTCGGGCTTCGCCATGACCCGTGCCGGCGGCCTCATCCGCCGCCACCCGGTTCTCACCGCGGCGCTCATCTACGCCGTGCTGTCGGTGCTGATGGTCGGCCAGGGCCTGCTGCCCGGTCGCACCCTGTCCAGCTCTGACGGGCTGCTCAGCTCCGTGCCCTGGCAGAGCTCCAAGCCCGTGTCGGTCCCCGGCCTGGGCACGAATTTCGAGCTCGCCGACGCATCGAACGTGTTTCAGCCGATGTTCCAGTACACGCGCTCGCAGCTGCCGAGCATCCCGCTGTGGAACCCGTTCCTGGGGGCCGGGCGCCCCCTGCTGGCCAACGGGCAGTCCGCCGTGTTCTCGCCCTTCACGGTGCCGTCCTATGTCCTGCCGTTCTGGAACTCGCTCGCGGTGGCGGCGATGCTGAAGCTGTTCATCGGTGCGCTGGGCATGTTCCTGTTCGCTCGGGCGCTCGGCATGCGCTTCGGGGGCGCGCTGCTGAGCGGCGTCGTGTTCGCCTACGGGACGTTCTACGTCGTCTGGCTGGCCTGGCCACTGACCAGCGTCTACGCGTTTATCCCGTGGACGTTGATGCTGACCGAGCGGCTGGCGCGTGGACCGGACCGGCTGGTGGTGTCCGGCCTGGCGGTCGTCGTCGCGCTGCAGTTTTTGGGCGGCCATCCCGAGTCGAGCTTCCACCTGCTGTTCACGGCCACCGTCTACTTCGCGTTTCGCCTGCTGCTGACGGCCCGCCGTGAGCGCCGGGGGGTGCGCACCCTCGGGCGCCCGGTTGCGGCCTACGTGGCCGCGATGCTGCTCGGCGCCGGACTGGCCGCGCTGCTGCTCGCACCGTTCGCCGAGTTCGTGCTGCACTCCGGCGATCTGGGCCGCCGATCGGGCTCGGCGGCCGGATACTGGCCGCGCAAGTACATCGGGGCGCTCTTCCTGCACGACTACTGGGGTCGGCCGACCCAGGTCGACCTCGAGTCCTTCATGCAGGTCCGCGGCTGGTACGCGGGCGCGGTCACGCTGATGCTGGCGGCGGCCGCGCTCATCCTGCGGCGCACGGCCGAGCGGATCGGAATCGTGCTCTACGCGCTGTTCTGCGTCTGCATGGTGGTCGGCGTCCCGCCGGTGTTCGGGATCGTCAGCCGGCTGCCGGTCTTCAACGCCGCCCACAACGAGCGCCTGCTGATCTACGTGCTGCTGGCCCTGGCGCTGCTGGCCGGCTGGGGCCTGGATGACCTCTGTCAGCGCGTCACGCTGCCGCGCCTGAAGCGCGGCGCCGTGCTCGCCGTCACCGGGGTGATCGTGGTCATCCCGGTCGCCTGGCTGCTGGCCGCCCACACGCTCTCGGCCGGGCAACTCGGGGCAGGCTTGAAGGTCGCCTGGGGCTTTGCGCATCCGCCGGTGCCGGCGATTGGGGTCAACGTGGAGGGGTCGGTCAGCGCGGCCATCGTCCGCGATAGCGCGCTGGAGATCTGGCTGCCGCTCGCGGCGATCGGGTTCGTGCTGCTCGCTCTGCGGTTGCGCGGCCGCCGCCCGTTGCCGGCGCCGGTGTTCGTGGCCGCCTGCGTGCTGCTGCTCGCCGTCGACCTGTTCCGCGCCAACACGGGCTTCAATCCGGCGATCCCGATTCGGACCGCGTCCCCACCGGTGACTGGCGCGATCCGCTACCTGCAGAGCCGGCGCCCCAATCGGTTCATCGGCGTCAGCACGCTGCAGCTCAGCCAACCCCTGCCCCCCGACCTGGCGATGAGCTTCCACCTCTACGACGCCCGCGGCTACGACTTCCCGGTCGAGAAGCGCTTTGACGCGCTGTGGCGAGCCAACGTCGCGCCGGGGGTGGGTGACTTCACCCAGCCCGAGGAGTTCGCCGGTGCCACCCCGGCCGCGCTGCGGGCGCTCAGCCTGCTCAGCGTCTCTGACCTGATGATCGGGCCGCTGCAGCAGATCAAGTTCCCGCTGCGCGGGCCGGGTCTGCGCGTGGCGTACCAGGGTCCCGACGCGGTTGTGTACCGTAATGCCAACGCCCTGCCGCGGACCTTTCTCGTCAGTCGCCAGCACACCGTCAGCGGTGACGCGGCCGCGCTGTCGGCCGTCACGGCGCCGGGCTTTGACGGCCGCCGGGTCGCGGTCACCGAGGCATCGG
>JALYTU010000187.1 GCA_030854125.1 Actinomycetota bacterium
GTCCTGGTCCGGGCCGTCCAGCTGCCGGCGGCCGACGTGGGCGAGGAGCGCAGCGGGCATCCGTGGGACCTGCCGGCGGTACGGGCCCTGGCCGACGGTCTCGACCTCGGTGTCGCGGTGACGTACCTGATCGGTGAGAACGGCAGCGGCAAGTCGACCCTGATGGAGGCGATCGCGATCGCCTCCGGGATGAACGCCGAAGGCGGCTCATCGGGCTTTGCCTTCTCGACCCGGGCTTCGCACTCGCAGCTTGGTCACGCGCTGCGGCTGATCCGGGGTGCGCGGCGTCCCCGCACCGACTTCTTCCTGCGCGCCGAAAGCCTGTTCACGGCTGCGACGTACCTGGAGACGCTCGAAGAGCCCGGGCGTGACCCGCTCGCCGCCTACGGTGGCCGGTCGCTGCACGAGCAGTCTCACGGTGAGTCGTTCCTGGCCGTGGTGCTCAACCGCTTTGGCCCCGGCGGCTTCTATCTGCTGGACGAGCCCGAGGCCGCCCTGTCGACCCAGAACTGTCTGACCCTGCTGCGGCGTATCCACGAGCTCGTGACCGAAGGCTCGCAGTTCGTGATCGCCACCCACTCCCCGATCGTGCTCGCCTACCCGGGGGCGCGGATCTATGCCTGCGGCGAGGACGGCATCGAAACGGTTGCCTTCGAAGACGCGCCGCCGGTGCGCCTCACCCGGAGCTTTCTCGACGCGCCCGAGCGGTATCTGCGGGCGCTGTTCTCCGATGAACCGTAGACGCGAGACGGTGCAACCGTCATACCGTTGACCGGCGAACGCACGCGGAGTCGGTGGGGGATAAGGTCGGTGCATGCCGTCCGCGCCGGACCCGCGTGTCGACGCGTACATCGCGTCACTGCCTGACTGGCAGCAGAGCATCTGCCGCGAGGTCCGCGACCTCGTTCACCGCGCCGACTCCGAGATCGAGGAGACGGTCAAGCGACGTGATCGGCCCTACTTCATCCTGGACGGCAACGTGTGTGCCCTGCTCGCGGCCAAGGAGCACGTCAACGTCTTTCTCTACGACGGCGCGATCGTCCCGGACCCCGAGGGCATCATCACCGGTGGCCAGGAGAACACGACGGCCCGCACCGTCGCGGTGCAGCGTGGGGAGGCGATCAACGCCGACGCGCTCGTGGCGATGTTCAAGGCGATCATCGCCAACAACCGCGCCGGAGGCTGGCGCAAGCTCAAGCACCCGGGGTAGCGCAAGCGCACGCCATATGATGAGGCAGTGGACCCGTCCACTGAGATGCTGGTGACACCGTTGTCCGAGGGAGACCCATATCCGGCGCGCTCGATGATCACTCACGGGCGCGTGGCGCAGGCATCGCCATGAGCGTGACTGCGGCTCACGCTGGTGCTCAGGCACCGGCACCGCTGCTGCGGGTGTCGGGGCTGAGCGTCGGCTTCGGCTCGGTCGCCGCGCTCACCGATGCCGAGCTGACCATCGCTCCCGGGGAGCTCGTCGCGCTGGCCGGGGAGCCGGGGGCGGGGAAGACCACCCTGGGTCAGGTGCGTCGCCGGCGACCTCGCGCCGGCCACCGGGGAGATCGTGCTGGAGGGCCGCCCGGTGCCCGCCGGCGCCGGGACCAGCGGGCGCCGAGGAATCGGCGTCGTCTGGCAGGACCTGGCGCTGTGCGAGAACCTGGACGTCGCCGGCAACCTCCTGCTCGGCCAGGAGACCAGACGGCTGATGTTCTCGCAGTCGCGTTTTCACGGCGCGCCCGCCTCGCTGCTGGCGCAGCTGAACATCCCCGTGCGGGATACCACCCAGCTCGTCGGATCGTTTTCGGGTGGGCAACGCCTGCTGGTGGCCGTCGCCAAGGAGATCAGCCAGGGCCCCCAGCTGCTGGTGCTTGACGAGCCGACGGCCTCGCTGGGTGTGCTCGAGACCGGACAGGTCGAGGAGCTGATCACGAGCCTGCGTGCTCAGGGGACGGCGATTTTGCTGGCGAGTCGCGACATCGACCAGATGTTCCGGCTGGCGGATCGGATCGTGGTTCTGCGCCGGGGCCGGACGGTAGCGAACGTCAGCCCGCCGGGCACGCATCCTGACGATGTCGCGGCTCTGTTGTCCGGGCAGGAGATCGATTCCTCAGCCCGCGGTCAGCTCTCGCGACTGCACGGCCTGGCGGGCCGCCTGGTCTCGGCAGACCCGTCATCGAGCCTGGCCCTGATCCTGTCGGCGCTCGGTGCCGCGCTGGGCACCGAATCGGTCTGCATCCACGTCGTGCGGGGCGGCGCGCTGGTCTGCGAGGGCTCACTCGGATTCGCCCCGGGGCAGATTGCCAGCTGGTCGCGGCTCCAGGTCGGCGCCGCGGGAGGACCGGCCGGGCGGGCGGCGGCCGACGAACGGCTCGTCGTCGAGGAGGATCTGGGCGCCAGCAACCCGTGGGCTCGGTTCGGTGAGGTCTCCGGGTCAGCGGTGTGGGCGAGCTCCTGAGCGCTCACGCCTGATTCCCGGGATCTGGTGAGCTCCGTTCGGGGGAGGTAAGGTGCCCGCATCAGCACGTTCGTCCTCAGACTGCTGGCGCCTCGCCCGAATTTCGCCCTCGACATGAACGACCAGGAACGGGCGATCATGGGCCAGCATGCCGCGTACTGGCGGCCCTACCTCGACGCCGGGCAGATGGTCGTCTTCGGCCCGGTGCTCGACACCACCGGCTCATGGGGCCTGGCGGTCGTCGAAGCGCAGGACGACGACGACCTCCGCGCGTTTGCCGCCGGCGATCCGGCCGTCACCAGCGGGACCGCGGAGTTCGAGATCGGCACGATGCTCGCCGGCTTCGTCCGTCCCAGCTGATCACGCGAATGCGTCGGTCCGAGAGGTATCGGCACCCGGCTCGGCGCCGGGCGCAGTAAACCACGTGACCGCACTGAGCCCGGAGGGCGTCCTCTGAACGGTCACCCTCGCGCTTGGGGATTGACATGCTCTACTGATGGCCGCCACCGAGACCCGGCCCTCTGATCGCGGCGAGAGCACCCGGCCCTCGTCTTGGCACCTGGCGGCGGCCGTCGCGTCGATCCTGGTCGGCATTGCAGTCGTTTTCGCGGTCCCGGAGCTGCGACACGCGGTGTCGCTGGCCCTGACCGGAGACTTCAGCGGGTTGCGGAACTACGTCAATGGGTTGGGCGCGGGCGGTCTCGTCCTGGTGCTGGCCCTGATGCTCGCGCACGCAGTGATCTTCTACCCGACTGAGGTCATCACCGCGACGGCCGCCTTCGTCTTCGGATTCCTACCCGGACTCGCGATCGCAATCGTCGGCTGGCTGGCCTCAGCGCTGCTCTCATATGCGCTCGGGATCGTCCTCGGGCGCCCGATTCTGCACGCCGCCCCTCGGGCCCAGGTTCGGGCGTCTGGAGCGGATGATCCAGGACGGCGGACCGACGCTGCTGCTCGGAGCGCGCCTGATCCCGAGCTTCCCGTTCAGCATCACCGGCTATGCCGCCCGCGTGAACCTCTGGCGTTTTGTGTGGACGACCGTCGTTGGGTACTTACCGCTGACGATCGCGGTGGCATATCTCGGGTCCCAGGCGCAGTCGCTGTCGGTCGGCAATCCGGCGATCTGGGCGACCGTTCTGCTGCTGGTGGGGTTGCTGATCACCGCGCACTTAGTGATGCGCGGGCGAGCGCACCGATGAGAAACCCGCGTCCCCGCGGTCTATGCCAGTCGTGAGCACACGTAGGATCCCCACCATGACCGTGGTCCGCGTTCGAGGGCCATTGCGCCGGCTGGCGGGCGGCCGCGCGGAGCACGAGCTCGAAGGGGCCACGGTTATCGAGTTGATTCGGGCCCTCGAGGTTCGCCATCCCGACCTCGGTGGATGGATCCTCGACGAGCGCGGCGTGATTCGCCGCCACATCAATGTGTTCGTTAATGGCGAGCGTGGGGGCGAGGCGACTGCGGTCACGGCCGGGGACCGCGTCGAGGTGCTCCCGGCGATAACAGGAGGCTGACGATGACCGAGTTGGTGGTTGGGACCAAGAAGGGGCTGTTTCTGCTCGAGGGCGACCCGGGTGGGGGATTTGCCATCACTGTGCGAGGTTTCGCCGGCGAGCCGGTCGACTTCGCGACGCGGGATCCTCGCACTGGGCGGCTGTTCGCGACCGCGACCTCGCCGTTCTACGGCCCCAAGATCTTCTACACCGACGGTGATCCGAGCCTGGATTGGGTGCAGGCCGACGGTGTCGCGCTGCCCGATGGAGGCGAGCAGGCGCTCGAGCGGATCTGGGTCATCGCCCCCGGCGAGGCCGACGGTGTCCTGTACGCGGGAGGTGATCCCGGGGTCCTGTTCGAGAGCCACGACGCCGGCGCCAGTTGGACGATCAACGCCGGACTCTGGGACCAGCCCTCGCGCCCGCACTGGCAGCCCGGAGGCGGCGGCCTGTGCCTGCACTCGATCTGCACCTGGCCCGGGGATCCGGATCGGATGGCGGTCGCGGTCTCGGCCGCCGGCATGTGGCTGACCGAGGATCGTGGCCGAACGTGGCGGCGGGGAAACGAGGGCCTCAACCCGGGATATCTGCCCGAGGAGGCTCTCGCCGATGAAAATGCGGGTCGCTGTGTGCACCACGTGGAGCGTGCGCCCAAGCGCCCCGAGCGGATGTTCATGCAATTTCACGGAGGCGTGTACCGCTCCGATGACGCCGGCCAGAGCTGGAACGACATCGGCGGCGGCGGACTCCCGTCAGATTTCGGCTTCCCGCTCGCCGTTGACCCGGCCGATCCTGACAGCGCCTACCTGATCCCGCTCGTCGCCGACATGGATCGCGTCACCCCCGAGGGTCGCGTCCGCGTTTACGAGACGCGCAACGCAGGATCCGATTGGGCGGCTCGCGGCGACGGCCTGCCCGCTGCGCACGCCTACCTCACCGTGCTGCGCCAGGCCTTCAGCCGCGCCGCCGAGGGCGAGCGGCTCGAGCTCTATTTCGGTGCCACCTCCGGTGAGCTGTTCGGCTCGGGCGACGCTGGTGCGACCTGGACGTCGGTCGCGGCCCGGCTGCCGCCGGTGTACTCCGTGGTTGCCATCTAGCGCAGGTCACTGGCCCGGCTGGTCCGTCTCGATCGGACCGCGGTCACCTCGGATGAGCGCGTGTCGAGTTGACCACCCCGGTGGCGAGGAAGGTTGCCCGGTTGACCAGGCCGGCGGGTTGATCGGGCATCAGCTGGCTGCGGTGCAGCAGCGTTCGGCTCGTCTGCAGCAGCTCGCCGGTCGCGGGATCGATGATCAGCGTCAGCTTGACCGGGCCCAGGCTCGCGGTGACCGCCGTCCCGGTGCGCCCGGCGCTGTCGGCACGGCGTCCGAGCAACCGGATCCCCGGCGTCGATGCGAGGACGCGGTACAGCGCGGCGCGCAGGCGGGCCGACGTCGGCGCCTCATCGAGCGCCCGCAGGACGCCGAACCTGAAGACGGTCTGCATCTGGTGGCCCGGGAACTGCCTGGCGATGGGGTGCGAGGCAGCGACGCGGTCAAGCGCCTGCCGGAGACCCTGAGGATTAGACGGCAACCGCTGCAACTGGGCGTAGGCGACGCGGATGCCGGGCCCCGGCACCGAGAAGAGCGAGAACGGTCGCGCCGAGGACTGGAGCCGATCGTCATATGACCGCGTCACGTCATCGTGGTGATGGGAATTACCGATCACGCTCAGCACCGTGGTGCGCGTCCGCCCGTGGCCGTCGCGTGCAATCCATTCCTCTGACACGCTGCGCACGACAAAGGCGGGAGGACCGAAGAAGCCATACCGCCACCAGACGGCCACCCGCGTGTAGAGATACTGATGCGGGCCGAGGACGTGGGACGGCGCGAGGTGCTCTAACGCGTTGGCTGACGCCTTCAGCACGCTGGCCGCTGTCGCGGCCTGAGGGCGCAGCTCACCTCCCGAGCTCAGCGCCAGCACGAGCGCAGCCGAGATCGCGGCGAGCCCCAAGGCAAGGCCGGCACGCAGCGGTGTCCGGCGCATGGCGGGCCTGGGCGGCTGAGACCGCGGACCCAGCGCGGTCGTCTGCGTGTGGGTCAGCAGCAGGTCTTGCAGCTCGGCCTTGAACTGCTCGGGGATGGGGAACTGGTCACTCATCGCATTTCACCTCGGGTTTGGACAACGCCTGGGCTCTGCGCTTGCGAACGGGGACCGAGCTCGGGGAATCCACCGATGGCCGCAGCTTGCGCCGCGCGCGTGCCAGCCGCATGCGGCCCGCCACGGGGCTGAGGCCCAGCGAGCGGGCGGCCTGCGCAACCGTCAGGCCGTCGTGCGC
>JALYTU010000188.1 GCA_030854125.1 Actinomycetota bacterium
GACCGCCAGCTTCGTTTCCTTCGCGTCCGGCGCGTTGCCGCCTCGGCTGAAGATGTCACGAGTTTCGCGCCGTAACACGGCCTGCGTGGCGCTCGCGGTCTCCGGCGCGCTGTTCGCCGCCGACGCGACCCCTCACCCTCACGCCAGCCCGGTCCGGGCAACTGTGACGGGCTCGACGTTCGCACCCGCGGAGGCGATGCATCGAACTCAGCCGAGCTACCCCCGGCGATCGTGGCATCAGGCCGTAACGCGCGCATCCTGGGCGTGGCGCACACCGGTCACGATCTCCGCGCCGGCCGGAACGCTGCGCCGCCTGCGACTGATCCTTCCTCACGGCGCTCGCGCGACGGCGATCGCCGTCATTCCCGCCCTGGCCGGGATTCGCGTCTCGTCCCCGGCCATCGGACCGGCGGCCCGGTGTGGACGACACGGATCCGTGGACGTCTGCGCGCAGGACGCCGAGGCCTGCCCGATGCCGGCCGCGAACTGGCGGGTTCGCGTGACGCGCTACCGCGGGCCGGCGGGGAAGGTTCGTGTCGAGCTCGTTCTCGCTGATCCGCTGAGTGCGTGACCGGTCACGAGCTTGCTCGCCGTCGGCGGTCAGAGCGGTCAGAGCGCGCGAACCATGATGAGCTCGTCCCGATCGTCACCCGCCGCGACGCGGATCGCACGCGGATGACGCCCGACGACCGCGTACCCGAGGCGCTCGTAGAAGCCTTCGATCCCCAACCCGCCGCGCACGGTGAGCATCAGGTGATCGAGCCCGAGCTGGTCAGCGAGCCCGTGCAGCCCTTCGAGCAGAATCCGGCCGGCGCCGGTCCCCTGCAGCTCGGGATCCACCATCAGCCGCAGCACCGTGCGCCAGTGCGCACGCAGCGGCGAGCCGGCGGTGACCAGAAAGCCCATCCCGACCGCTGCTTGATCGCGCCGGATCACCCCGAGGAGGTTCTCGCCCGAGCTCACCCGGGCCAGCGACGCATCGAGCAACCGAGCCACCGCAGCCGGATCGGCCGGCGGGACGAAACCGACTGCCCCGCCCGCGTCGGTGACCTGGACCCACAGGCCGAGCAACTGCGAGCGCAACGTCTCGGAGGCAGCCTCGACGGGACTGACGGGCGCGAAGACGATCATCGCGCCGAGGCTAGCCCCTGCCTTCGGCAGCCGGCGAGCGGCGGCAAGCCCCGCCGCGCGGCGGGGCTGCTTGCGGCGATCTACCCGGCCGTCGGGGGCCGGTGCCAGGCCAGCAGCAGCCCGTCGCCGACGGTCAGCAGGACATTGTCGACCCGGTCATCAGCCTGGACCGCGCGGGCGAACGCGCGCATGCCCTTGGTGTTCTCGTCGTTGACGGACGGATCAAGCGTCGCCCCCGCCCGGAACAGATTGTCGGCCACGATCACCCCGTGTGGAGCCAGCTTGGGCAGGGCGCCCGCGAAGTACTCCGGGTACTGGACCTTGGCAGCGTCGATGTAAACGAGGTCGAAGGGGCCTTCGAGCCCGGCGATCGTCTGGACAGCGTCACCGACGATCAGCTCGATCCGGTCACCGACCGGGGTCTCGTCGAAGTGGCGCTGTGCGACCGCCGCCATCGCCTCGTCGCGCTCGAGCGTAGTGACCCGGCCGCCGGCCGGCAGCGCGGCGGCCATCGTCAGGGTCCCGACCCCGGTGAAGGTCCCCACCTCGAGCACATGACGCGCGCGGGTGGTGACGATGAGCATCTCGAGCAGCCGCACCTCGGCGAGCCCGCTCATCATGGCCGGGCTGGGCGTGTTGGCCAGCGTCCAGGCCGCGATCCCGGCCGTCTCCCCGTGCAGCGGGGTGGTGTGCTGTTCGGCGTACCGCTCGGCGTCGGCGGAGATCAGCTCGGCCATTCCGGCTCACCTTAGTGGGTCAGCCACGTTCTGGACAACGCCGCCACCGCTCAGGCGGTACCGGGGACCGCGTAGGGGATGCCGTCATAGGCACCAGCCGCCCGCATCCACGGTCCGCGAGATAAATTCGGTCCAGCGCGCGACGTTCTGATCGCCCGCACCGATCCCGATCAAGGAGGCTGTTCAGATGCCATCAGAGGGAACTGCGGAATGGAAGGGCGAGCTGAAGACCGGCAGCGGGACATTCACCGCCGGTGACGGCATCAGCGGCGACTTCTCGTTCAAGTCCCGGTTCGAGGACGGCCCCGGGGCCAATCCCGAACAGCTGATCGCCGCCGCGCACGCCAGCTGCTTCTCGATGGCGCTGTCGGCGGCGCTCGGCGAGGCAGGGACGCCGGTGGATTCGGTCCGGACCACTGCCACGGTGACGCTGCGGATCGTCGACGATGCCCCGACGATCACCGCGATCGCGCTCTCGACGGTCGGCAAGGTGCCCGGCATCGACGCCGCCGCGTTCGAGGAGGCAGCGCAGGGCGCCAAGGCCAACTGCCCGGTCAGCAAGGCGCTGGCCGGCGTCGACGAGATCACGCTCGAGGCGACGCTCGAGTCCTGAGCCCGCAACGCAGCCCGGCCCCCGCGGGGGGCCGGGTCAGCCGGGCGGCGATCTCAGGCGGCCGTGGTGATCGAGTCACAGTGGGTCGGCGAGCCCGAGCGTTGCCCGAGCTCCGTCGCCGAGACGGCCCGCAGGTGTCGGGTGAGCGCCGTCGGCGCCACGGGGGCGGCGGGAAGCTCGACGACAAATGACGTCGTCCCCGGGAAGGTGTGGTTGGACCAGCCGGTCTCGACCCCGGACAGGAAGGTCAGACAGGTCGATGTCAGGCCGGAGATCTGCGCGTAGCGCCGAGCCACACCCCGATCGCCGCCGGCCATCGCGACCAGGTCCATGTGCTGGTGGTACCAGATGGTCACCGCCGGATGAACGCGCCGCACGAGTGCCATCGTCGCTCGCGTCTCGGGCTCTGACCCGGGCCGCGAACCCGAGTAATACACGGGTTCGCTGATCGGCGCCCACCGATAGGGAAAGTTGCGGTTGAGGTCGACCCCATTGGCGTTCTGACGACGGTCGGCGGCGGTCCCGTCGGGATTCATCTCGGGGACGATCCAGAGCTGCACGCCGCGCGGGACCGGGCGGTGTCGCAGTGCCGAGGTGATCGCCAGGCCCGCACATTCGTTGCCGTGGATGCAGCCGACCACGAGCACCTTGCGCCGGGCGTGATCGGACCCGTAGGTCCAGGCCACGAGCGGTCGTCCGTCCACCGAGCGGCCGAACACGACACGGTGCGCCGCGGCCGGCGCCGCCGTGATCAGGGCGAGCGCGGGGATGATCGCAATCATGCGCAGTCCGCGGACCATGCGTCGTGAGGCTACCGGCGCGGATTGAAGCTGATGAGCGCGGCTCGCGGATGAGGAGGAGAGATCCGCGAGCCACGCGTCATCGTTCGGGCTACTTCTTGATCAGTGGCCCGGCTTTGGCGAGCACCTGCTTCATGCTCAGCGGCTTGTCAAACGCTCCGTCGGGGGTGATCTTCATCCCGGTCAGGACTGCGATCGACGCGGCGTGACGGGCTTCGATCTGCACGATCGAACCGGCCGCGGCGAGCAGTGGCTTGCTGGTCAGTGACGGGCCGGCCCCGTTATAGGCGCTGACACCGGTGTTCTCCAGCAGGTAGGCGAGTTTGAGAAAGCTGGCCTGGTTAGTGACCGGGAACGCGAACTTCGGCTTAGCGACGGGCTTTCCACCACTGGCCGTGATCGCCTTAGTCAGGGCGCTGACGTGCTGGGCCTCTTCATCACCAAAGGACTTAGCCAGGCTCTTAGCCTGCCCAGACAGTCCGACTGTCTTGCCCTTGACCTGGTAAAAGTCGGCCTCGAGATACTCAAGGGTCAACGCGAAGTTCAAAATGTCAACGTCTGAGCTTCCCGCCGCAAACGCGCTTGAGACAAACGGGGCGACCGCGGAAGCGCCGTACATGGCACCGGCCGCCAAAGCGCCCTTGAGGATAAAGCTGTGACGGGTGACGCCATGAACCTCAACGCCAGCCAGCTCGTGTTGATCAGATGTGGTCATGAAAATGAGTTCCTTTTCGTCGTGACAGCAGCGGGGGGTTAGGCGATAAACGGCTTGACGACCGCGAGGACCTGCGCCATCGTCATCGGCTTGGCGAACGCCCCATCTGGCGTCGGGTCGGTCTTGAGAAGCAGGTTCAAGGTCGCGGCGTGACGCGCCTCGATCGAATGAATCGCCAACGCCGCAGCAAGAATCTCCTTGCTCTGAATATTGCCGGCCTGACCCAGGTACGCCGCCGCGCCAAGGTTCTCAACCGCACCCGCCAGCTTGGCGACCGATGCCGCGCTCTTGAGCGGGAACTTGCCCTTGGGCTCAGCCGCCGGGGTACCCAGACTCATCGCAACCTTATGCAGCGCTGCGACATGCTCAGCCTCCTCAGCTCCGAAGACCTTCAGCACCGCGAGCGTCTTGCCGTTAAACAGGCCACTCTTGGCAACCTTGGCGTAGAACTGCGACTCCAAATACTCCAACGTCAACGCATAGTTGACGATCATCAAATCACCCGACGAAGCAGCCGCCGACGAACTCGATGACGTCGCCGGCGCAGCCGCACTCGACGACGACGGCGCAGCCGAACTGGACGCGCTTGAAGAACTCGACGAACTCGACCCACACGCGGCCACAAACGCCGCCAACGACGTCGCCGCCGCACCCGCGCCCATCCGCTTACCCGCCATCTTCAAAAACCGCTTGCGCTCCACATCATCGCGAGCCAGCAGCTCAACAGCCCCCGCAGGGGTGGGCGCCTGCTCGTCGTTGATCGCGTGCGACATCGGGTCTCCTTACATTTGGGTTCGTTGCTGATACGCACGCGTGGTCGCACCGGATCACTGTGGTTCGCGCGGGCGGACCAACGGATCAGTAGGCCCAGGGCCGCTCAGGCAGGCGCCGGGGCGACGGTCTGAAGCTCGAGGAGCTCACCCGGCGGCTCACCTCGGAGCAGCCAGCCGGGGCTGGCGGGCAGGACTCGCCCGTCGCGCGCGAGCTCGGTCAGCGCGGTGGTCACCGTGGGGCGGCGGGCCGCCACCAGCTCGGCGAGCACCGTGTGGGTCAGGGCCAGCGGAACGACGACGCCGTCGGAGCGCACCCGGCCCCACCGGTCGGCCAGATGCCACAGGAGCATGTGCAGGCGGGTGCTGACGCGAGCCTGCTGGATGATCGCGATGTTCACGGCCAGGTTGCGCGAGCGCTCGAGGGCCCGGCCCACCAGCCGGCCGGTCAGCTGCGGGTAGGACGCCATCGAGCGCGCGGCGTCCGCGTCGAGCAGTGCCACCCGTGCCGGGGCCAGCGCTCTCCAGCCGGTAGTGCGCGACAGGGTCGGCTCGGCGTCCTCGCCCTGCCAGGGCCGCAGCAGGTCGCCCTCCCCCAGCAGTTCGGAGCCAAACCGGCCATCGATGCCGACACGGCGCAGCAGCAGACCCTCGAGGATGAGCAGGCCGATGCCCCCGTCGAGCATGGCCCCCCGTGGCACCGTCCAGCGGCCGCGGGGGATGCGCATCGTCGCGACCTCGCAGGCGCCGATCGCGTCCGCGCGCTCGCCGGGTGGGATCGCCTCGGCCAGATCTCTGTCCTCGACGAGGATCTGGCAGCGGCCTGTCGTGGAGTTCGGCATTGCCTCGAGTATCGGCGCGGGACGCGTTTTCCACACAGGTTTGATCACCGCGGGGGATTAGGCTCTGGGGGAGATGTCCGGCTCAGAGCCACCCGCGGTCCCGTCCGGTGAACAGCACACGATCACCCACGGCGCCCAGCGAGTCGTGGCGGTGCAGGTGGGCGGCGGTCTGCGCTCCTACAGCGCCGACGGCCAGGACGTGCTCGATGGGTATGCGCCGGGGGAGATGTGCAGCGGCGGCCGCGGCCAGCTGCTGGCCCCGTGGCCCAACCGGGTGGCGGGCGGCCGCTGGCAGCACGCCGGACGGCCGATGCAGCTGGCATTGACCGAGCCGGAGGCCGGCAACGCGATTCACGGCCTCGTGCGCTGGGCCGCGTGGGCCGTCGCCGAGCACGAGCCTGACCGGGTGCGCCTCATTCACCGCCTGCATCCCCAGCCCGGTTGGCCGGGCACGCTGGACCTCCGGGTCGAGTACCGGCTGACCGCCGACGGCCTCACCGTGGCTAGCGAGGCGGTCAACGTGGGTCCGGAGCCGTGCCCGTACGGCATCGGCGCTCACCCGTACCTGACCCTTGGCACACCCTCGATCGACCCGATCCTGCTCGAGCTGCCGGCCCGCAGCCGGCTGCAGGCCGATGATCAGGGAATCC
>JALYTU010000189.1 GCA_030854125.1 Actinomycetota bacterium
CGAGTAATGGGCGATCACCTCAGGGATGGTCTGGGACATGTTGCCGGTCACCGATTCCTGCCGGAGCTCGCCGTTGACCAGGAGCTGCATGTGAAGCTGGTAAGGATCAGGGATCTCGTCCGGCGTCACGATCCACGGCCCCAGCGGGCAGAAGGTGTCGATCGACTTGCAGAACGAGAACACGCCGGAGCGCATCTCACGCCGCTGGATGTCTCGCGCGGTGATGTCGTTGAAAATCGTGTAGCCGCCGATGTAGTGCTCCGCCTCGGCGGCGTCAAAGTGCTTTCCGGCGCGGTTCAGGATCACCGCCAGCTCCAGCTCGTAGTCCAGCTCGTTGGTCAAGTGAGACGGATAGACCACCGGGTCCTCGGGGCCGATGATCGCGTCGACGTTCTGAAAGAACACGATCCATGGCGCGATCTCATGTGACCAGTTCACCACCTTGGATTCCACCTCGTGCTCACGATAGTTACCCGAGGTGTGGAAGAACTTCTTGGGGATGATCGGCGCCCGCAGGCGCACGTCCTCGAGCGCTATCCGCTCGCCGTTCGCCCCCGCGCCAACGGTGGCAGGATCCTCGCCGGACTCGAACAGCTCCCGCATTGTCGCGAGGCCGTCGATCACCCGGACATGGCCGTCCTCCAGCACGCCGCAGCGAGTTCGGGCGTCCCCGTCGCTGAAGGTGAGCAGCTTCATGACGCTGGCTCGCAGATACGCGCGAGCGCGAGCGCGTAGACGGAGGCGATCTTGACCAGCCCTTCGATCTCCAGGCTCTCGCCGTCGGGGCCGGGCAGTCCGCTCGAAGTCCCGTAGTTGACCGTGTCGATCCCGTAGCGGGTCAGCGCCGAGGCGTCGGAGAACCAGCGCACGATGTCGCGCTCGGGCGGCGTGCCGAACACGTGCTCATGGCCCGCGTCGATCGCCTTGATCAGGTCATGCCCCTCGTCGATCTCGGCCCCCGGGGCGGTCACGAACACCTCGTACTCGATGCCGTAGTCAGGGTGGCGCTCGCGCAAGCTTGCCACCAGCTCGCCCAGCGCGCGCTTGGCGTCCTGCATGCGCATCGTGGGGGGGACGCGAACGTCTAGGAACAAGTCGGTGCGATTCGGCGTCCGGCTGACCCGCCACGGGTTCCCGCCCTGCAGCGCGCCGATGTTGACCACCCCGCTGAGACCGCGGTACTCGGCCTGCTGTTCCCATTGCGGGATCCACTCCAGCACGGCGTCAAGCACGTCGCGCATCCGCACGATCGAGTTCTCGCCCATGCGGCCGCTGGAGAAGGCGGTGTGCACGAACGGGCCGTGGGTGGAGATCCGCGCCCACATCGTCCCGAAGTGTCCGAGCACCACCCGCTGCTCGGTCGGCTCGCCCAGGATGCACATGTCGGCGATGCCGCCGTGGGTGGGCAGATAGCGGCTACCCGCGGCGTAGCCGCGGTACTCGCGACCCTGGAACTCTTCGCCCCACTGCGTCTTCTCGATCTCGCCGACCACGCACGCGATCAGCACATCGCCGCGCAGCTTCACCCCCGCGTCGCGAACCGCCCGCACGGCCTCCAGGTAGCAGGCCAGCGCGCCCTTCATGTTGGAGATGCCGAGCCCAAAGATGCGGCCGTCGCGCACCAGCGCCTCGGGCTGGAAACCGCGGATCCCGCGCAGATGCGGCTCGCGGCCGGAGTAGGAGGTGTCCATGTGGCCGTTGAACATGAGCGTCGAGCCACCGCCGGCTCCGGCCAGCGTTCCGATCACATTCGGACGACCGTCCTCGACCTCCTGCCAGGTGACCGATAGGCCGGTTTCCTCAAACGCCGCGCGCACCGTCTCGGCCATCGCCTGCTCGTCGCCGGTGGGGCTGGGGGTGCTGACGTAGGCGCAGGCGGTCTCGACGAGCCGGCGCTCGTCCACGTGCTCGACCAAGCGCTGGGCCAGGTCCGGGTTGGCTTCAACGCTCATGATCGAAAGTGGGGCAGTACCGCTTCGGCGAACAGCTCGATCTGACGGTCGCGGTTCTCACCCCACAGCTCAAGCATGATGTGGGTGCAGCCGGCCTCGTGGTACTCCTGGATCGCCTCGATGCAGTCCTGAGGCGTACCGGCGATCGGCCGGGTCTTATCGAGGATCTCGTCGCTGACCGCAGCGGCAGCGGCGAGCCGGCCGCCCGACTCCATCGCCTCGGCGATGGGACGGATCTCCTCCTGGCTCAGACCCGCTTCCCCCAGCAGCACGTCGGCCGAGCCCTGAATGTTCTGCACCTTGTTGGCCAGGTACATCCCGGCGATCTCCCGGGCGCCCTCGCGTCCCCTGGCCCGGTCCTCGTCGATGCTGGCGACGATCGTGGCGCCGAGATCGAGCTCGGACGGATCCCGGCCGGCGGCCCGCGCGCCCTGGCGCACGTTCTCCCGCGCGTAGCGGACGAACCCGGGCGTGGTGATGCTCGGCGTGAGCAGCCCGTCGGCGAGCTCTCCCGCCATCTGCTGCATCTTGGGGCCGGTCCCCGCCACATACAGCGGCGGCACGTTGCGCGGCGAGTCCGCGTCATCGTGCAGCGGAGGCACGTGGGCGGTGTACTCCTGGCCCTCGAAGTCGACTCCTTCACCGGCCAGCACGGCGCGGATGATCTGCAGGCTCTCCTTGATCGCGGTCAGCGGCCGGGCCGGCTTGCGCTTGCCCTCGCCGATCTCCTTCATGAAGATCTTCGAGGCGCCAAAGCCGAGGCGGAAGCGATCCTCGCCGCGGACGGCCTCCTGGGTGACCCGCGCTTCCATCGCCACCTGGAGCGGATGCCGGGTATAGGGGGAGATGATTCCCCAGCCCACGGTCAGTCGCTCGGTCTCGCGCCCGATCAGCGCCGACAGCGCGGTGGACGAGCGCGCCTCCATCGAGTGCTTGCGCCACCAGGGATACGCCTCCGCCAGCCAGATCGTGTCAAAGCCCCGTTGGTCCAGCTGCCGAGCATGCTCGAGAATTTCCTCGAGCGGCTCCATCGTCAGCTGCATCACGCCGATCCGCAGCGGAACGGTCATCGATTCAAAGCTCCCGTCACCGGTCCCGGCGCGAGGCCGGGTGAATTGTCAGGCAGGCAACTGCTACGTATATTTGATCAGAAAGGTGGCGGAGGCGCAAGACGAGTTCTATGATCGCCGCGACCGCCAGAGGAACGGGAGACAGCACATGAGCGAAGAGGTGGAGCGGCGCTACCGGCTGATACGAGAGGCCGCGGAGCGCGACGGCCTCGATGCTGTGCTGGTGTGCGCCAGCGAATACACCGGCTTCGAGGGCGCGATGTTCTACCTGTCCGGCTTCCGGATCCTCCATCGCTACGCCTATGTCCTGCTTCCGCTGGACGAGCCGCCGACGAACATCTTTCCCGGAGAGGGCCGCTGGGTCGGAGACCATTCCGAAGGCTGGGTGCAGGACCGAGTGTTCGCCGACACGCCGGGCAAGTGGGTAGCTGAGCGGATCCGCGACCGCGGTTGGAGCCGGGTCGGCGTGTACGGCATGGACCTGGTCATGACCGTTCGTGATTACGCCGCGCTGCCCCAGGACAAGATGGAGCGCTGGGACGAGGGGTTCGACCTCGCCCGGGCGGTCAAATCGGCAGCCGAGCTTCGCTCGGTCCGCGAGTCGGTGGAGATCAACGAGGCCGGAGTGCTGGCGGTGATCGAGGCCTGGGAGCCAGGCCGTAACGAAGCCGAGCTGATGGCCGTGGCCGAGCAGGCGTTCGTGAGCCGGGGCACGCGCCGGCTGACCATGGACATGGTCCTCACAGGCCCCGACGGCGCGGCGCTGCCCGAGATGCGCCTGCCCGACGAGGGGCGCCAGATCGGCCGCGACGACATGCTCATCTACGGACTCGAGGTAGCCGGACCGGGCGGGCACTGGGTCGAGGTCTCCCGTCCGATGTGCGGCGGCGAGCCCTCGCTGGAGTCCAGACGGATGATGGAGGCCTATCAGGAGTACCACGAGATCTGCCGCACCGCGATGCACGACGGCGCCACCGCTCGCGAGGTGCACCGCGCGGTGGCCGAGCCGTTTCATCGTCGCGGATGGAAGCTCGGACACGTCACCGGCCACTCGATCGGCATGACCATGATCGAGCACCCCCGGATCGGCGAGCCGTTCGACGTGCCGCTGCGCGAGGACATGATCTGTTCGATGCACCCCCACGTGATCTCCGAGGACGAGCGCACTTGCCTGTACTTCCAGGACACATGGCACGTCCACGCCAACGGCGCCACTTCGCTCAGCACGCTCCCAGTCGACTTCTTCGTCCCCGGGGGACTCCGGGAGACACGGTGAGTCTGGCTCGGTAACCAGAAGCCGTGAAGTTCTACCGAGGTGATGTCCGGCTGCGAGGCGGGCGGTCGGGCGGTCGGTGATGCCGAGTCATTCGCGGGGCTGGCGCACCCCGAGGCGCTCGAGGCGCGGAAGCACCTCGGCCGCGAAGAACTCCAGCTCCGTGAGGTAATCAACGAAACTGAGGGTCATTCCGTCGAAGCCCGCATCGGCGAAGCGCTTGAGCTCGGCGGCCACGTCGTCAGGGCTGCCAATGATGGGGCAGGTCCCGTGGCCCGCCGCGAATCGGCCGCGGTACATCGCCAGCATCTCCGGGGTGAACGATTGCGCGTGCAGGCCCTGGAGCTCCATGAGGTTATCGACCGCATCCCAGTCGGCGTTCTCCTCCGCGTACCACCGGTGGAACTCCTCGGCCTCGGCGCGTGAGGGCCGACACACGCAGTGAGCCGGACAGAACACCCCGACGTCGCGGTCGTAGGTGTCGCGGGCGTTGGCCTTGACCGCCTCGACGATCCCGGCGCCGTCCTCGGAACCGCCGACGATCGTGAACACGACATTGGAGTTGCGAGCGGCGAAGTCCCGGCCTTGTGTCGAGGAGCCGGCGTTGAGGATCGGCGGCAGGCCATCGTAGGGCTTGGGGTAGGACTCGACGCCCGTGAGGTTCCAAAAGCGACCGTCGATGTCGTACCGGCCCGGCTCGCTCCAGAGCCGGCGCACGATGCTCCACCACTCCTGCGCGTAGGCGTAGCGATCATCGTGATCTTGGGGAAGGTCGACGTCCATCGCGTCGTACTCGGGCTTGTTCCAGCCGGCGACCAGGTTCAGCCCGGCGCGTCCCCGGCCGATCTGGTCGATGGTGGCCATCGCCTTGGCGGAGACGACGGGATGATTGAACGCGGTGTGGATCGTCGCAAACACGAACAGCCGGCGGGTCACGGCAAGTTGCGCCGCGGCGAGCGCGACGGGATCGAGCACGCTCTCGTGAAAGTTTGTTGACCCGCCGTAGCCGATCCACCGGGCGATCGGGAGCAGGAAATCAATGCCCGCCTCATCGGCGAGTGTGGCGAGCGCGAGGTTGTCGCTCCACGTCGCCTTCCAGCGGCCCTCGATTGTCGTCACGGCGAGGCCTGACGAGCAATTGGCGGAGAACAGACCGAGTTTGAGATCGGCACCGTCGAGGAGGTGCTTGGACACAGTGGGCTCCTTGGTCAGGTTGTCGCTCGGGGGCGTGGGGGCGGAGGCGCGCCGCGGCGTTGTCGCAGGCAGCGCGGTGCACGCAGCGCTAGTCGCGGTGTGCGACCAGCGCGACCGAATCGAAGATCCCCATCGGCAACGGCCAGTCGCTTCCCAGCACCATTCGATCCTCTCCGGACCTCCACCGCCCGGTCCAACGCTCCCGCGTTGTAGACGAGGCAGTCGACGGACAGCCACCGGGCGGCCTCGGATGCCAGTCGCCGAGCCGGGCCAGGCTTGGGCGTCCGGGCGCGCCCCGGGTCGGCCCCTGTCACGCGCAGCACCGCTTCGGACATGACGGGTGCGAGATGGATGTGGAAGTCGATTCGGAGCATGCGAAGGGCTGCGATCGGGGCGACGGGGCGACGGGGCGACGGAGAAGGATGGACGCTCCGCTGCAGCGCATGGGACCGCGCATCGCGGACCGGGTTGGGTAAACGATATCTGCAGCGGTAAGCTCGCGTTGTCGCGTTCAGCGCCCGAGATACGCCCGCTTGAGGTCTTCACTGGACAGCATCTCCGAGGCCAGACCGGAGAGGACGATCTCGCCGGTGGACAGGACGTAGCCGCGATCGGCGATCGGCGATCGACAGCGCCATGGTCGCGTTCTGCTCCACCATCAGCACGGCCACGCCGGACTCGTGAACCTCCTTGATGATCCGGAAGTTCTGCTGCACCAGCGCGGGCGAGAGCCCCATCG
>JALYTU010000190.1 GCA_030854125.1 Actinomycetota bacterium
CACCATGCCCACCACCGGCTCCTCACGAGCCAGCAGCAGGTCGCGGAAGCCGCCGGTGATCGCCGCCAGGACTACGTCGTTGACCGTGCCGCCGTGGGCCGCGCGGATCTGCTTGACCTCTGACAACCGCCCCCGCGCCCAGTCCCAGCGGCGATGGGGCCCGATCGGCCCGTTGAGGGAGGTTGCTGACCCCGGCTCGGCAAGCCGGCGCAGGTTGATCAGGCCCCGGCCGATCACCAGCGCCTCGCCCGCCGCGCGACGCGGACCGCGCACGGCGGCCAGAGCTGTTCGCGCCGCCTCGTACGGACTTGCGGCGCGGCCCGCGAGCGCGTGGGCGACCAGTTCGGCCGGATTGGGCTCGGGCTCGGGCTTCCACGAGTCCGGGGCCGCAGGACCGACCTCCGGCTTTGAATCGAGCAGCACGCTGAGCAGATCGGTCGCTGCCACGCCGTCGACCATGCAGTGATGGCTCTTGGAGATCAGTGCCCAGCGTCCTTCATCGAGGCCCTCGGCGATCCAGATCTCCCAGAGCGGCCGGTCGCGGTCAAGCTGCTGTGACATCACCCGTCCGACCAGGTTGCGCAACTCCTGGTCGCCGCCCGGCGACGGCAGCGCCGTCCGTCGCACGTGGTAATCGAGGTTGAAGTGCAGGTCATCGACCCACACCGGGCGGCCCAGGGCCAGCGGCACAAAGCGAACCCGTTGCCGGTATCGAGGCACCAGCGGCAGATGTCCGGCAATGGCCGACGACACCACGTCCGGCTCCGGCGCGGGGCCCTCGAAGATCCCCACCGAGCCAATGTGCATATGCGTCACGCCGTCCTCGATGTGCAGGAACGAAGCATCCATCGGACTCATCGTTTGCATCGCCACTCCTCCGCACCAGGCGCCGCTCGGTTTCGACGGCGTGTCCCGTCTGCCGCTCGCTGTATGTGCGGACAGTTTATTCGCTTTCAGGTTCGCTGATCCTGAAGACTCGCAGGTCCTTGCCTTACAACAGGACGTCCCCTTCGAGGCCGAGCGAGGGGACAACACGCGGCCCAGCGGCTGCGTACCCGGTGGTGAGGCGGTGTCTGCACGGCTGCCAATGCCGCTCGGACTGACCGAGTTTCGGCGGCTGAGGCTGCGAGCGTCTGTCGGGCAGCTGATCGACCGAGCTCAGGCCTTGAGGCGGGCCAGCGCCGGGTAGAGAGCGTCGAAGCGTTCGCGCTGTGCCGCGTACCGCTCCACCCACTCGGGGTCCGGTTCGATCTCGCCGATTACCTTGACGCTCCGCTGCGCCGCGGTCCGGGCGTCATTGAACACCCCCCCGGCGACTCCGCCCAGTAGCGCTGCCCCATAGGCTGCGCCGGCCTCAGACTCGGTGCGCTCCAGCGGCAGATCGAGCACGCTGGCGAGGATCCTGCACCACAGCTCCGATCGCGCGCCGCCGCCGGAAACGCGCGCGCTCTGGGGCCGGGGGCCGGTTGCGGCGATCAGGTCCAGGCCGTCGCGCAGCGCGTAAGCAACTCCCTCCAACAACGCCCGCACCATCGCCCCGCGGTCGTGGCGCAGCCCAAGGCCAACGTAGGCGGCCCGGACGTCGCCGTCGGCGTGAGGGGTGCGCTCGCCCGACAGGTAGGGAGCGAACACGAGACCCTCGGTCCCCGGCTCCCAGCGCGCGGCTTCCTGCAGCAGGGCGGGTATGCCCTCG
This sequence comes from Actinomycetota bacterium, assembly GCA_030854125.1. Taxonomy (GTDB): domain Bacteria; phylum Actinomycetota; class Thermoleophilia; order Solirubrobacterales; family Solirubrobacteraceae; genus Palsa-465. The sequence goes on from JALYTU010000190.1 coordinate 1,694, forward strand.
TCAGCACCGATTGCTCCGTTCAACCAGCTCAGGGCTCCGGCGGCCGAGAGGATCACGCCCATCACGTGCCACCGATCCGGTAGCACGTGGCAGAAGGCGTGCAGACGCCCCTGCGGGTCTGGGGCGTAGGCATTGCGGGCGGCGAAGATCACGCCAGATGTGCCCAACACCAGTGACGCCGGGCTGCTCGCGTCGGTAACCCCAACCCCGAGTGCACCGGCCGCCTGATCGCCGGCGCCAGCCGCCACCGGCACGCCTGCCGGCGTGCGCCCGGTGACGGCGTGTGACTCGTGCACGTCGGGCAGCCATCCTGTATCGACGGCGAAGGCTTCGGCCAGCCCCGGGCTCCAGACGCGCTGGGCAACATCGAACAGCAGCGTTCCCGAGGCGTCGGAGACGTCGGTGGCCATTTCGCCACAGAGTCGGAAGCGGACGTAATCCTTGGGCAGCAGTGCTCGCGTGATGGCCGCATAGACCTCGGGCTCGTGCTCGGCCAGCCATACGAGCTTCGGGGCGGTGAAGCCGGCGAGCGCCCGGTTTCCGCTCAGCGCCACCAGGCGCTCGATGCCGAGCTCGTCCTCGATCCTCGATGCCTGTGGCTGGCTGCGCCCGTCATTCCAGAGGATCGCCGGGCGTAGCGGGCGATCGTCGGATCCGAGCACGACCAAGCCGTGCATCTGGCCGCTCAGGCCGATCCCGTTGGCATCGCCGGCGTCCAGCTCCTCAAGCACTGCCTCGACCGCCTGCCACCAGTTCTCGGGGTCTTGCTCAGACCAGCCGGGCCGCGGGCTCGAAACGCCATACGGACGCTGGGCGGTCGCCAGGACGGTGCCGCTCTCGTCCAGCGCGATCGCCTTGGTCGACGAGGTGCCGACGTCGACGCCGATCACGCGCGCCTCAATCACCAGAACCGTTGTCTCTGATCGACGTTCTGCCCCGACGGGGGGATGCACCGCAGGCCAACGGTTGGCGCCGTCGCATCAGGCGCGCGCGAGCACGGCCAGGTGGGGCACCCCGCGGCCGCCGGTCACCACCAGCTGGGTCAGCGTGTGCCCGAGAGCGCGCGGCGACATCCCGCGGGGCGGGTGGGCCGGCCCGAACGGAATCGAGTACGGGCGCGAGACGCGCTCGACTTTGAAACCGGCCGCCCGCAGCATCCGCCGGTGCCCGGCGGCGTTCGGGATCCACCATTGGGTGATCCCACTGACGCCGTCGAGTCGGAACAGCGGCGTGCGAGGGTGGGTGACCGTCCGTCCGAGATCGAGCTGATTGGTGCAGAGCAGGCGGCCGCGGCACACCGAGCGGATCGCGGTGAGCGCCCGCAGCGGATCGCGCAGGTGCAGGAGCAGGCTGCCGCAGACGACGACGTCGAAGGTGCCCAGCCGCGCAGGATCGAGGTCGTAGACGCTGCCCGAGGTGACGGTGACGGCGGAGCCGCGCAGCTCGCGGGCGGTGCGCAGTCCGGCGCCCAGCTCGGGCCCGGCGACCGCCCGTACGTATTCGGGTCCCGAACGCGCCGTGTGAGCCTCCCAGTCCCAGTCCTCGGGGTCGGGGATGTCGAGCGCGACAACCTCGCCGGCGCGCCGGCGCTCGAGCTCGAAGGCGAGAAACCCGTCGGCTGTGCCGACGTCGAGGCAGCGCAGGCCGCGGACGTCGGGCCACGGCATGCGCTCGACGACCGGACGCAGGTCGAATAGGCCGGGCGTCACAACGCCGGGGGCGACCTCGATGCAGTGATACCAGCGCTTAACCCGGGCGACCGTCGCAGAGGGGTCGGCGGCGACGTCCGGGCTCACAGCAGGCAGTCTAGGTCTTCGGCGCTCATGGCCCAGCCGTCTGATCTTCGGCTTTGCCCCGAACGGCTGCTTGCACCTCCGCCTCGAACAGGATGGTGAGCCAAACTCCTCAGGAGTGCACCAGCGCAGTAAGAAGTGGCGAATTGGCTTGGGTAGGCTCGCAGCGTGAGCTCATCAGGCGATGACGTCGCTGCGCAGCCGATTGCGTGCCGGACTGAGCGTGTCGAGGATTGCGACCGCGTCACTGAGATTGTTCGGCGCGCCTTTGACGACCAGCGGGTCGTTGACCTCGTTGCCGCGCTACGGGCCTCGCCGGATTGGGTCGCTGACCTCTCGCTGCTGGCGTCGGTCGATGACGAGCCGGTCGCATTCATCGCCTTTTCGAAGGGCCTTGTAGATGCACCACGTCGGTTGGTCGATGTGTTGGTGCTCAGCCCCGTCGCGGTCTTGCCTGCGTTTCAGGGCCGGGGTGTTGCCACGGCATTGATCTGGCACGGGATCGCGGTCGCCCGCCATCGTCAGGAGCCGCTGGTCTTTGTCGAGGGAGACCCAGGGTTTTACGCGCGCTTCGGATTCATGCCAGCAGGAGACCTCGGATTTCGCCGGCCGTCATTGCGGATCCCGCCGGCGGCGTTTCAGATCCTCGCGCTCAAAGCGCCGACCCCATCGTTGACGGGAACGCTCGTCTACCCGAGGGCGTTCTGGGATCACGATTGCGTCGGACTGCGCGACGGCTCCTAGCGCCACCTCGTTCAAATCTGGCCGGCGCCTCCACTTCCGCTCAATCGCCTAGGCGGGTCCGAGTCCGTCGCTTCGCCTCGCAGGGGGAGCGGCTGTCCGGCCCCGTAGCCGTTGGTCTGGGGGAGCGATCAGTTCGCCGGTGCCGGTCTCGCCGGGGGGAGGCTGACCGTAATCTCGTGCTGGGTGCGGACATATAGGGTCATGACTCATATAGAGGTGCCGGTGAGCCGGGGGAGGGCGCTACGGTGGTTCCGTCCCCACAGGCGGATGCCGGCGGCGATGATCGGGGGCGACGGTTCGCGGAGTGCTTCAGGGTTCACTATTCGCGCGTCCTGGCGTACGGGCTTCGACGCTCGCTCGATCGTGCAGCGGCTGAGGACGCCGCTGCGGAGACGTTTCTAGTCGCCTGGCGCCGGTTTGACGACGCTCCATCAGAGCCGCTGCCGTGGCTGCTTGCGATCGCCAGGAACGTGATCTTCAACGAGACACGCTCTGTCCGCCGTCGCGACCGAATGGCCGCGCGCCTTGCCGCCGAGCGCCTCGTGCTCGGCGAACAATCCGCTGCGGGCTTGAACCACGAGGGCAGTGACGATTCGGCCGCGAACGCTCGCATGGCGCTTGAGCGGCTCGGCGACCGAGACCGCGAGATCTTGCTGCTGAGCAGCTGGGATGGGCTTAGCGCCCGCCGTGCCGCGGCAGCGCTTGGCTGTTCGCCCGGGACATTCGCGGTCCGGCTGCATCGGGCTCGGGCTCGGTTCGCGCGGGCGCTGAACGCGCTATCGCCGTCCAAACCTTCGACCTCCGAGGAGTTGCGATGATCAATCGTTCGACCAACGTTGGTAACGCTGTCGCGCTGCTGGAGAGCGCAAACCCGGTCGATCACGACCGGCTCGCCGCTGAGCTTGACAGCAGCTCCGACTGGGAGCGTGTCTCACTGCTCATCGCGGGCGACGGCGCGCTTCAGCCTGGGCCGCGGACCACGCGGCGCACGGTGGCAGGCCTGCTCATGACGCGGGCACGGGTCAGGGTCATCGCCGCGAGCGTCGCTGCTGCTGCTGTGATGGCCGTACTCGCACTCGCACTTAACAGCGGCACGAGTGCGGTGCAAAGCGCCTCAGCGAAGACGATCAGCGGCGCGCTGGGAGCGCTCACCGCGCCGACAGGATCAATCCTGCACATCGACGCCACCACGACCCAGATCTCCACTGGACACCCGACCTACCGGTGGGAGCAAGACATATACGAGCAGCTCTCGCGGCCATACCTCACGCGCGTTGTGGACAAGAGGCTCCCGGGAACGCCGCCGGGGACCGAAGCGGTCAACGGCATGAGAATCGCCGAGCAGATCTTCGACCCGATCAATAACACGGTCTACCGGCCGACGGCGCCGAAGCCGAAACCGCAGTCGGGCGAACGGACCCTCACCCCAGCCGAAGAGGCCCATCTGTTCGAGCCGTTCATGGCGAAGTACATCCGCAGCCTTCAAGCGAAGCTCGCGTCTGGCGCTGCGCGAGTCGATGGCCGAGCCTCCGTGGACGGGCGAGCCGCGATGAGGATTCGATTCGCCGGTAGCGACGAGGTTGACTACGTCGCCGCGGACGGCAGCTACGCCCCGATCGAGACGATCACGGGCACCCCGGCTAGCGCTGACGGGCAGCTGATCAGCGTGTTTCACGCGTTTGCGTATCTGCCCGCGGTAGCCAACGCGAACCTCCTCAGTCTGACCGCTCAACACCCGACTGCGCGGATCGACAGAAGCCTTGCTGACTTCCGGGCCGCCCTCAAACGGCAGTTTCGGGACGGATGACGGTCGCTGCGGCCGACCGCCATCGGGCAATCGCGGACCACCGAGGTCCCGTGTTCATCCCGGTGACACTTGACGGGGCTGACGCCCGACTCTCTAGCGCGCCCGGTTGAGATCCACCCACCGCAGTGCATTTCGGCGCGAGGCGGG
>JALYTU010000191.1 GCA_030854125.1 Actinomycetota bacterium
GTGGACGACCTGTTCACCGGCGAGGAGAACCTTCGATTGATGACTGATCTGAACCATTTGGGTCGCGAGGCGGGGCGACACCGGGTGGTGGAGCTGCTCGACGCGTTCGACCTGGCCGACGCCGCCCGCAGGCCGGTCTCGACCTACTCAGGCGGGATGCGAAGGCGGCTGGATCTGGCGATGACGCTCGTCGGCTCCCCCCGGGTGATCTTCCTCGACGAGCCGACGGCCGGTCTGGATCCGCGCGGCCGGCGCACCATGTGGGATGCGATCCGCGGACTGGCGGCCGAGCGCGTCACGATCTTCCTCACCACCCAGTACCTGGAGGAGGCCGACCAGCTCGCGGGTCGGATCGCCGTCCTTGACCGTGGCCGGATCGTCGCCGAGGGCACCCCTGGCGAGCTCAAGCGCCACACCCCCGGCGGCCATCTCCGGCTGCAGTTCACCGACCCGAATGCCCTGCGTGCGGCTGAACGTGCGCTCGCAACCGGCTCTCGCGAGGAGGACGACGTGATCCTGCGCGTACCCACAGACGGCACGGTGCTGGCATTGCGCCACGTGCTCGAGCAACTTGATGATGCCGGGGTTGAGATTGCGCAGCTGTCAATCCACACCCCCGATCTCGACGACGTGTTCTTTGCCGTTACCGGCCACCCGAGCGCCGCGAATGCCGTCGTGTCATGAGTGCCCTCGAGTACACCGTGAGCGATTCGGCGACGATGCTGCGCCGCAACCTGCGGCGCCTGCGCCGTTACCCTTCGCTGACACTGATGCTGGTCGGGATGCCGATCGTGTTCTTGCTGCTGTTCGTCTATGTCTTCGGCGGTCAGCTCGGCGCGGGGCTCGGGCGGGGGCTTGCCGGCGGCCGCGCCGGACGCGCCGGCTACCTGAATTACCTCACCCCGGGGATCCTGCTGATGACGGTCGCTGCCGCGGTTCAGGGCACCGCCATCGTAGTCGCCATGGATATGACCGGCGGGATCATTGACCGGTTCCGCACCATGTCCATCGCCCGCGCGTGCGTGCTGACCGGCCACGTGCTGGCGAGCCTCATCCAGACTCTCGTCAGCATCCTCATCGTCCTCGGCGTCGCGATTGCCCTGGGCTTCCGGCCAAGCGCCGACGCGGCAGCCTGGTTAGCTGCGATCGGAGTGCTGATGCTGTTCGCATTCGCGCTGATCTGGCTTGCCACCGCACTCGGGCTGGCGGCGAGGAGCGTCGAGACCGCCAGCAACACGCCGATGTTCCTGACCCTGCTGCCCTTCCTCGGCAGCGGCTTTGTTCCCGCCGCCACCATGCCAGCCGGGCTGCGCCAATTCGCCACCTATCAGCCTTTCACACCCGTCACCGAAACCCTACGTGGGCTGCTCACCGGCACGCGGATCGGCGGGAACGCCGTCGGCGCGATCGCCTGGAGCGTCGGGATCACCCTCGTCTCCTACGTCTGGGCCAAGCGCCTCTACAACCAGCGCGGCACCCGCTGAGCCAACCACACGCGGTTAGGCGCTCATCGGGTTGAGACCTCGACCGGCCGATGCGTTTCCAACCCGGATGGTCTGGCATCTCGCCAACGGCAGCAGCCGCATGGTGACCCAGCCACTCGGCTGACCGACACGCCAGCATCGTCTAGAGCCACCAGGGGGTCGATGGTTGCGACGGCGGTCGGGCTAGGACGTCAGCAGGCCACCATCGACCGGGAGCAGAGCGCCGGTGATGTAGGACGAGGCGTCGCTGGCCAGAAAGACCGCGGCGGCGACCAGCTCCCGCGCTTCACCTTTGCGCCCGGCGGGTACGCGGAACATCATCTGCTCCAGGTAGCCGTCGGGGTATTGATCGGTCATCTCGGACGCAAAGAAGCCGGGGGCCAGCGCGTTGACACGGATGCCCTTACGACCCGTCCATTGCTGAGCGAGGTCCCGGGTCAGGCCGATGATCGCGGCTTTGGAGGAGGCGTAGGCGGCTTGGGGCAAAAATGCCGAGGTCGACCCGAGAACGCTGCCGATGTTGACGATGCTCCCGCCCCGGTCGCGCATCGCCCGAGCGCACGCCTGCGCCATGAAGAACGAGCCGTTCAGGTTGATGTCGATGACCCGGCGAAAGTCATCCGGCGCCTCGCGCGTGGCGGGCACTGCGGTGCCGATGCCGGCGTTGTTGATCAGCACGTCGACGCGGCCGAACCGCTGCACGGCTTCGTCCACCACCCGGTGGCAATCCTCGGGGTCGGTGACATCCGCCCGGACGGCGAGACAGCGATGGCCGAGCGCCTCGACCTGCGCCCTGGTCTGGTCGAGTTTCTCGACCCGGCGCGCACAGATCGCGATATCCGCGCCCGCTTCGGCCAGGCCGGTGGCGAAGGCGACACCCAGACCCGATGATGCGCCGGTGACGATCGCGACCTTGCCGGCGAGCGAGAAGGAGTCCAGGAGGTTGCTCATCGCCGGCGCGGACTATACCCTCGCCCCGGCCCGCGGCGTGCGAAAGGCCGGCGCAGGTGGTCACCTACTATCTGCACAGGCCTGGGCGGGCTCGCTTGGGCCTGTCGCTCTTTCACGCGTCCGAAATGTTCGATCTCGACTATTGGCTCGCCGACCCAACGCTCCGTGTCGCCCATGCTCGTGAGAGCACAAGCCCGCCCGAGCGTCTGTGGCGGAGTGCCAGCAGCGTGGGACTACATGACTCGCGGCTCCTCGGGCGCCTGGTCCGCTGGCGGATTCCCGGGTTGGCTGCCGACCTCTCCTTCCACAATCTCTTTCGTCACGACCCGTTCATGGTTCTCGACGGCGACCAGGAGCTCGGTCTGCTGTCGGGGCTCGTGGGGCGGATCTGGACGCTGCGCCGGGACTATCCGCAGTTGAGCGACCCGGATGAGTTTCGCCGCTGGCAGCTCTCCGGCACTGCCCGGGTGTTGTTTGCCAACTGGGTCGAGCCGTTGGCGTCCGGTGGCGCCGCATTGCGCTCTGAGACCCGCGTTCACGCGATCGGCGCCCAGGCGCGCCTGGGCATGGCCGGTCTTCGCCCGTTGGTCCGTGCCTTTCAGCAGCTGATCGCGAGCGACGGCATCGAAGAGGCCGTGCGCAGAGCGGAGGCGCCATGACCGCCTGGAGCCGGCCAGGGCTCAGCTCCGCCCCGGCGACCGCGCGCTCGCCGGGACTCTCCCCGGAAGTGCGCCTGGCCTACGGGGCCTGCCGGCGCATGCAGCGCCGCCACGACCCGACCTACTACTGGGCGACCCGGCGGCTGCCGCCGGAGATACGTCCGGCGGTTCACGCTCTCTACGGGTTCGTACGGGGGGCTGACGAGCTCGTGGATGGGGCCGATCGTCCCTCGGATCCGGCCGCTCGCAGGCGCGCGCTTGACGATTGGCAAGCCGAGCTGGAACGCGGACGGGCCAGCGGGCGCTCCCGACATCCGGTGATTGCGGCGCTGGTCGACGCGGGACGCCGGCACGAGCTTCCGCTCAGCGAACTGTCGATCTACATGGACTCGATGCGACTCGATTGCGGCCCCGTGCGTGTCGCGAACCGGGCTGAACTGGACCGTTACATGCGCGGGAGCGCCGGCGCGGTCGGGATGGTGATGGCGCCGCTGCTCGACACGCCCACCGAGCTGCACCCGGAAGTGGCCAGGCTCGGTAGTGCCTTTCAACTGGCGAACTTCATCCGCGATGTCACCGAGGATTACGCGCTTGACCGGATCTACCTTCCGGCGGACGAGCTTGCGCGCCACGGCGTCAGCGTCGAGGACATCGCGCAACGGCGTTCTAGTGACGGATTGCGCAGCCTCCTGGCGGCCGAGGTGGACCGGGCTCGGAGTCTGTTCGCAAGCTCCAAGAACCTTGACCGTGTGCTCCCGGCGTCCGTGCGCCCCGGCGTGCACGTGGCCCGCTCGGTCTATGAGCGCATCCTTGACCGCATAGAGGCGCTCGACTTCGACATCCTGGCCTCCCCGGTCAGGGTGCCGCCCTGGCAGCTGGCCGGGGTGGCGGTGTCGGCGTTGGCGCGCGGTGGCAGGCGGCGAGCATGACCGTGCGGGCGACCGCCCGGGGCGCCCAACGGGGCCCGTTGGACGGAACGACGAGCGACGTTCTCATCTGTGGGGCGAGCTTCGCCGGATTGGCGGTGGCGCGGGAGCTGGCGGGCTCGGGGGCGTCGGTTCTGCTCATTGATCGCTACGAGATCGGGGAGCGCGCCACGTCAGCCTGCGCGGCGCCCACCCCATGGCTGCACGCGCTGGGCCTGTCGGATTCGATCTGCCAGGAGATCCCTCACATGCGATTCACCACGCCTCACGGTTCGGTGCGTTACCGGCAACCCTGGAGCTGGTCGTCGTTTGACTACCGTCGGCTGTGCGAGTTGCTCTATGAGCAGAGTGATGCCCGTTTTGAGACCGCCAAGGTGGAGCGGCGGGCCGAGCCTCACGCCGGGGCGGCCGACGAGATGATCTCGGTTGTCACCGACCGAGGCGTGCTGCGCGCGCCGTTGGTGGTCGACGCCCTGGGGTGGCGTCGAGTGCTCGGCCACAGCGGCTATCAGCCTCCGGACGCGCCATTGTCGCGTGGCCTGGAGGTCCACCCCAGCGGAGACAGCGAGGACCTCGACGTCTGGATCGAACGCTCGATCGTGCGCAACGGATACGGCTGGCGCGTGCCGGCCGCCGGCGAGGCACGCGTCGGCGTGGCCTCCTACGTCTCGGCCGACCACGTCCGCCGCCCAACCGTGGAGCTGGCCGAGCGGCTCGGGCTCGAACAGATGCGCTACCAGGGCAACTGGTTTCCGCACCGCCTCCGGCCTGCCACCGAGGATTCGGTGTTCTTCGTCGGAGATTCCGCCGGCCACTGCTTCCCCCTCTCCGGCGAGGGCATACGGACCGCGTTCTACTTCGGCATCGCGTGTGGGCGAGAGCTGACCGCGGTGCTGGCGCACCGGCGCCTGCGCGCCGAGGCCATCACGCGCTACGCCGCTTTCAGCGCCGGGCACCGGCGAGCGTTTGCGATCGCCGGTCACCTGCAACGGATCATCCCGGCGCTGCCTCCGCGCATGCTGCTCGCCGGGCTGCGCCTGCTCGACCGTGCCCAGCTGATCGATCGGAGCTACGGCTGGTACCTGAACCAAGCCCACCCCTCGTTTGCCGGATCTCACAGCGAATAGACCGCGCGCGACTCGTCGTTGGCGGGGAGGGGGTTGCGGATGAGTGCGCGTGAATCAACTGCGTTCGACCTCGAACGACCGAAATCAGTCGGGGAGTTGATCTCCGATGCGGTGCGCTGCTACGGGTTGTATCCCAGTTTGTTCGCCCAGATCACCCTGGCCGTGGTCGTTCCCTACGCGCTGATCGTCCTGCTGATCGACGGGCGTGGTCTGCTCTCCCAGGGCAGCGGCAGCGCGTCGGCCGCGCTGCTCGTGCTCGTCCTTGATCTGCTCCTGGTCGGCCCGCTGATCTCCGCGCTGCACGTCAACGCTGTGGTCGAAATTGGTGGACGCCGCCGGCCCCAGGTCAACGCGGTGCTGACGCGGGGAGCCCGTGTCCTGCCGGTCGTCGCCGCCGCGCAGATCGTCGCCGCTCTGGGCACCGGCCTCGGATTCATCCTGCTGATCGTCCCGGGCGTGCTCTTGCTCGCCCGGTGGGCCGTTGTCGCCCAGACGGCAGCGCTCGAGAACGTCACCTGGATCGGGGCCCTGCGGCGCAGTGGCGAGCTGACCGCGGGCTGCTACCTGCACGTCCTGGGCCTGGTCATCTCCGTCGGCGTGATCAACGTTGTGATCGTTCGGGTCGGTACTGCGCTGTCGGGTTCTGGCTCGGGGGGGTCGGCGGTCGCGGTCATTCTTGGCATCTTGTTCGAGATGATCACGCTGTCGTTCTCGGCGCTGTGCAGCGCGATGCTCTACTTCGATCTGCGAGCGCGCAAGCGCGCGCCGTCGGTCGCCGGAGAGGTCTGAGCCTGCGGGCCACCGTCGCGCCGTCGGCAGGAATCTGACCCGGGTGTGACCTCGGGCCGGGTGCCGGACATAGGCTGGGTATGAACGACACCGACCGGCGCCGCAGACTCGAGGCGCTGTTTCACGGCCACGCCGCCACGGTGCGGGCCTACGCCGCCCGCCGCGCAGATGGCGCCGCGGCGGATGACATCACCAGTGACGTGTTCGTGATCGCCTGGCGGCGCCTGGATGACGTTCCCG
>JALYTU010000192.1 GCA_030854125.1 Actinomycetota bacterium
CGATGACTGTGAGCCCACCGCCGGCTGGCTGGAGGCCGTGCTGGCGGCTGCCGGACGTCACCCGGGCGCGATCGTCCAGGGTCGCACGCGCCCACTCGCCGCCGAGCGCTACAACGACGGGCTGCTCGTGCACACCGTGCACATCGACGCGCTCGGGCCGCAGTATGAGACCTGCAACATCGTCTATCCGCGCGTGGTGCTCTCCGCTCTGGACGGGTTTGACGAGCGCTTCGGCTCCGAGCCGGCGGGCGAGGACACCGACCTCGCGTGGCGTGCGCTCGCGGCTGGCCACACCGCGGTGTTCGCCCCTGACGCAATCGTGCACCACGCGGTCATCGCCCTGAGCCCCCGCGACGCGCTGAGGCGAGCGGGACGCTGGAGCGCGGTCGTGCGCGTCTTCGCCCACCACCCCGGCGCGCGGGTGATGTTGCACCGACGCTATTTCTGGAACGTCTGGCACTACCTGGTGTGGCGCAGCGTGCTGAGCATCCTCGCCCCGCGCTGGCTGCGGCGCCTGGTTCTCGCCCGCCACGCGCTGTCGCTGACCCGTCGCGCCCGGAAGGCGGGCGTCAGGGGTCCGAGCCTACTCGCCGCGGTGCCGTTCCTGGCCATCCACGACGCGGTCGAATGCGCGGCGATCGCCCGCGGGGCACTGCAGGCGCGCACACTCGTCCTGTAGGCGCAGCGACTTTCAGGCCGCGTCGGGCCGCCCGATATCCTGAAGCTCATGTTCGGACTTCGCGCAAAAACAGCCATGGTGGACCCCGCCGCCGCCCTGCCGGGCCGCGAGCAGGCGATCGCCGTCCCCGAGCGGCATGCCGTGCTCGGGACCCCGATGACACCCCCGTTCCCGGAGGGCGTGCAGCAGCTCGTCGTCGGCATGGGCTGCTTCTGGGGTGCCGAGCAGGTGTTCTGGGAGGCACCCGGCGTGTACACGACCGCGGTCGGCTATGCCGGCGGTGTCACCCCCAACCCCACCTATGAGGAGACCTGCAGCGGCCGCACCGGCCACACCGAGGCCGTCCTCGTCGTGTTTGACCCGGCCCAGACCTCCTACGAGGAGATGCTGCGCCTGTTCTGGGAGAACCACGATCCGACCCAGAGCATGCGTCAGGGCAACGATGTCGGCACCCAGTACCGCTCAGCGCTGTACTGGGATTCGCCCGCCGCTCACGAGGCCGTCGAGAGCACGCGCTCGGCCTTCGCGGAGAAGCTCGCGGGCGCCGGCTATGGCGCGATCACCACCGAGCTCGCCCCGCTGGGCAACTTCTACTACGCCGAGGACTACCACCAGCAGTACCTCCACAAGAACCCGGGGGGCTATTGCCCGGTGCACGCCACGGGCGTTTCGTGCCCGATCGGACTCGCCGCGGGCTGAGGCTCAGCCGCCGGCGACGGCGGGCAGGATGGTGACCTCGTCGCCGTCCGTGACCGGGGTGTCGAGCCCCTCGGTGAAGCGGATGTCCTCGCCGCCGACGTACACATTGACAAAGCGCCGCAAGCCGCCGTCCTCGGCGATCCGGCTGCGCAACTCGCCGTAGCGCGCGTACAGGGCGTCGAGCACCTCACCGACGGTGGCTCCGTCCACCGACGCGATCGACTCGCCGCCGGTCGCCTCGCGCAGCTGGCTGGGGATCTTGACGCGGACGGGCATGGCCAGATCCTATGCGAGAGCGCCGACCCGGGCGTTGGCGGCCTCGAAGGCCTCCACGTTGGGGTCGATCTCCCAGGTCTCGAAGGTGCCCCGGGCGACGTCGAGCGTCTTCAGGCCCTCGCCGGTGATGTAGACCACCACGCGCTCGCCGGGATCGATCACGCCGCGCTGGGCGAGCTTGGCCAGCACCGCCGTTGTCACGCCACCGGCGGTCTCGGTGAAGATGCCGGTCGTCTGGGCCAGGAGCTTGATCCCCTCGCGGATCTCGTCGTCGGTGACCATCTCGATCGTGCCTTCGGTGCGACGCGCGAGCTCCAGGGCGTAGGGGCCGTCCGCTGGGTTGCCGATCGCCAGTGACTTGGCGATCGTGTTGGGCTTGACCGGACGGCAGAAGTCCTGGCCGTCGGCAAACGCGCTGGCCACCGGTGAGCAACCCGTGGCCTGAGCGCCATGGAAGATCGGCAGCTCACCCTCCAACAGCCCGACCTCGATCCACTCGGAGAAGCCCCGGGCGATCTTGGTGAACAGCGATCCGGACGCGATCGGCGCGACGACCCGGTCAGGCATCTCCCAGCCGAGCTGCTCGGCGGTCTCGAAGGCCAGCGTCTTCGAGCCCTCGGCGTAGTACGGGCGCATGTTGATGTTGACGAATGCCCATTCATGCTCGCCCGAGAGCTCGGTGCACAGCCGGTTGACGTCGTCGTAGTTGCCCCGCACCGCGACCAGGTTGGTGCCGTAGATGCCGGTGGCGAGGATCTTCTGCTCCTCGAGGTCGGCGGGGATGAACACGTAGGACTCCAGGCCCGCCGCCGCCGCATGTGCGGCCACCGCGTTGGCAAGGTTCCCCGTCGAGGCGCAGGCGATCGTCTCAAAGCCGAGCTCGCGGGCACGCGCGAGGGCGATCGAGACGACGCGGTCCTTGAACGAGTGCGTCGGGTTGGCGGCGTCGTTCTTGACCCAGACCTCCTCCAGCCCGAGGCTCTCGGCGAGGCGATCGGCGCGCAGCAGCGGAGTGAAGCCCGCCGGCAGGGCGTTGGGGGGCGCGACGGACACCGGCAGGAAGTCCCCGTAGCGCCACAGCGAGTGGGGGCCGGCCTGGATCCGGCGCTTGAGCTCGGCCGGGTCCACGCCGTCAAACGACGCGTAGGCGACCTCAAGCGGACCGAAGCAGCGCTCGCACACGTAGCGCGCGTCGAGCGGATAGGTGGTCTGGCATTCCTTGCAGCGAAGCGACTCGGGCGGCATATATGAAAAACCTCCGCCGGGGTCTGTGGTCAGAGGTTCGAGGAAACCGCCCTTCCACATCTCCCAGGCCTTTGATGTTGGAGCCTGATGGAATTGGCACCGTTCCCTTGCGGGCGGTTGCCGGGGTTTCGTAGGGCCATTCCCTCCACCCCTCTGGATGCGCACTGCTATGTGACGCCCAATATATCGGACCCCGCCGCCGGGCTGGAAACCGGCACCGAAGCCGGGACGAACGGGCGTCGGCGAGGCTCGGGGCCGATCCGCGTAACTCACGCCCACTCCTGGTGTTGAGGATCGTCGATGGTGACCGCACCCACGGATCCGCTCGAGCGCCTGCAGGCGATGGTCGCGCTCGAGGACCGATCCACCCCCTCACGGCGCATGCTCGTCATCGTCAACCCGTACGCGACCACCGTCTCAGACCGCCTCAAGAACCTGGTCGTCTATGCGCTACGGGGGCGTTACGAGGTCCACGCCGTCGACACCGAGGCCCGTGATCACGCCACCGAACTGTGCCGGGAGGCTGCGCGGGACGGCTATGACGTGGTCGTCGCCTTCGGGGGTGATGGAACGGTCAACGAGGCCGCCAACGGACTGATCGGATCCGACACCGCGCTGTTCCCGCTGCCCGGCGGGCGGACCAACGTCTACGCGCGGATCCTCGGGATCCCCGTGGACGTGGTCGACGCCACCGAGCACCTGCTCGGGCTCGCGCACGACTGGCGTCCGCGGCGCGTCGGGGTCGGCCAGGTCAATGACCGCTACTTCCTGTTCTCGGCCGGGGTCGGGCTCGACGCCAGCGTGGTGCAGCGCGTCGATGCCCATCCGCGGCTCAAGGCCCGCGTCGGTGAGTGGTACTACGCCTGGACCGGCGTACGCACCTTCAACCGCCACTACCTGCTGCGCCCGCCGCAGCTGCGGGCAGAACTCGGCGAGCTGACCGTCGACGGCGTGACCGCGATCATCCAGAAAGCCGAGCCCTACACCTACTTCGGCGACCGGGCGGTGAACATGAACGAGGGCGCATCACTGCAGCGCGGGGATCTTGCCGGCGTCGTGCTGCAGCGCGCCAGCCCGATCGACATCCCGACGATCACCTGGCGCATGCTGTCGCGCCGTGCCCGGCTGGCCCGGCACCGCCGCGTGCATCCGTTCGCGCGCATACCGCGGATGCGGGTCACCACGCGCGACGGGCGCCTCCTGCCGCTGCAGGTCGACGGCGACTTCATCGGCGAGGTCAGCAAGGCCAACTTCGTGGCCCACGCCGACGCGATGCTCGTCGTCTCCTGATCGGACGCGGACTGAGCGTGTCATCAAATCGGCGAATCCGTCGCCTGGCGCGTCGTCTGGCGGTCGCGGTCCTCGCCGCCGGGCTGGTGGTCGTGACCGGCATCAGCATCGCCGCGGCGGCGCGCTCGGCGAGCGGGGCAGGTCCGGTGAGCGGGGCGGGCGTATCGGGTGGGGCTCGAATCGCCGGCTGCCGCGTGCTGCCCGCCGACAACGCCTTCAACCAGCGTGTCGACCGGCTGCCGGTGGCCCGCGGCTCGGGGGCGCTGATCGCCCGGATCGGTCTCGCCGCCCCCGTCCACCCCGACTTCGGCACCGTCTACGCAGGCGCTCCCAACGGGATTCCGGTCACGGTCGTCTCAGACCCCGTGACCCGCCGGCCCGTTCACTTCACCTTCGCCGCGGAGTCAGACCGCGCCCGCTACCCGCTGCCCCGCGGCGTGGCCATCGAGGGCGGCCCGCGGGCGCGCGGCGACCGGCACGTGATCGTCCTCGATCGCAGCACCTGCACCGACTACGAGCTGTTTGCCGCCTACCCCCATCCGGGGTACTGGACGGCCGGCTCGGGCGCGATCTTCAGGCTGAGCAGCGATCGGCTGCGGCCTGCGGGCTGGACCTCGGCCGATGCGGCCGGGTTGCCCATCCTCCCCGGGCTGGCCCGATACCCGGAGGTCGCGGCCGGGGCGATCGAGCATGCGCTGCGGTTCACCGCGCCCTGTACGGGAGCGGGCTACGTCTACCCGGCCCGTCATCACGCGGCCACCTGCGGCGGTGCCTCGGCGCCCCCGATGGGCGTGCGGGTGCGACTCAAAGCCGCGGTGAATATCTCGCGACTGCCCCTCCAGGCCCGGATCGTCGCCACCGCGCTGAAGCGCTACGGGATGATCCTCGCCGACAACGGCTCGCCGTGGTACGTCTCCGGGGCCCCCGACCGCCGTTGGAACGACGCCGCGCTGCACCTGCTCGGCCGGCTGACGGGCTCTGACTTCGAGGTCGTCGATACCCGCTCGCTGCCCCACCCCGGTCTACCCGGTCATTGAGCCGGCGCCGGGCGCGCTGCGCCGCATCTCGCCGGCCAAGCCGGGCCGGGCCGAGCCGGCCACGCCGGTTGGCAGCCGAAACGTGCGTAGATCGAACGGAATGACTGCCAACCGCGACTGGTTTGGGATGCGCCGGACCGTTGGGCGGGCGGCCGGGGGTGAAAAGCCGGCCGCCCGTGGCTCTGGAAGAGATGCGCACCGGCCGCCCCCTGACCGAGGCCAACCGCCGGACGCTGGCTCTCGCGGCCGAGCACCGGCTGATCGTCGCCGCCCACGTCGCGGTCCTGCTCGCGACCTCCCGGGAGGCGGCTGACCGGCGCCTGCGCCGGCTGGTCGCCTCCGGCCATCTGCGTGCCGATCATCCGCTGAGGACGGGGCGCTGGTATCAGATCGAGCGCCGCGGCCTGAACGCGATCGGCAGCCGGCTCCCCCGCCCGCAGGCTGCCGACACCGCCGGCAGTGACCATGAGATCGGCCTGGGGTGGTTGTGGCTGGCCGCCCAGCGGGGGGCGTTCGGGCCCACCCGGGCGATCCACTCCGAGCGCCAGATGCGCTCCGAGGACGGGCGGCCCCGCTCAGAGGCGATCGGTCCCGAGCGCCATGCCGTCCGGCTGGCCGGCGTCGGTCCTCACGGTGGCGACCGGCGTCACTACCCCGACCTCGTGCTGGAGACCGACACTGGCCACCGGGTCGCAATCGAACTCGAGCTGACCGGCAAGGGCCGGCGGCGCACCGAGGAGATCCTCAGTGGCTACGCGTTCGATCATCGCGTCGACGCCGTCCTCTATCTCGTCACCCACGCCGAGACCGGCCGCGCGATCGAACAGGCCACGGCCGCGGTCGGGATCGCCGACATGGTGCAGGTGCAGCGGGTCGCGTTCGGGCCGGGTTCGGGCGCCCGCCAGGCCCCGAC
>JALYTU010000193.1 GCA_030854125.1 Actinomycetota bacterium
ACGCCAGGTTGAGCAGGATGAACGGGTACGGATCCCATTGAAGGCTAAATGCGGCGGCGTTGGCCGCGATCCACAGAACGACCAGGAAGGTCTGTCCGACGATGAACCGAGGTCGACACGTCGTCCTCGATTGGGTTGTGCACACTCAGCCCGCCCGGCCGGCCAATCGCCAGCATGACGCTCGCCGGTGGCCAGCGCTTGCCACTCTACTTCCAGCCCCCGGGCGTAGGCCTGAACTCCGACCACCTGATGGCGATTGTCATCCGCTCATCCGCTTCTGGGTCAGGCTGCACGACTCCCACGGCTCCCAACAAGCCACCGAAACCATCCTCCGGCGGGTGGTCAGCCAGCATGCCTGGTCGATCCCATATCAGGCCCTCTGCTTGGGTCCATTTCCCAGCCCGCAAAGTAGACGCGCGCCGGCGAGGTCCTAGACCCACAGGTCGTCAGCACGTGTTCGACGCTCCCGTCGGAGTCGCGCCGCGCCGCGTGCAGCCGGGCGTAGAGTCCCGACGGGTGCCCCCCATCCGTCAGCTCTGGCGCAATCCCGGCGCGTGGGTCGTCGCGGTGGTCCTTGCGATCCCGGCCGCCTGCGCGATCGACGCGAAGTTGGCTCTCACCGAGCCGCAGCAGTGGGGGCTGGCCGCGTTCGCGTGGCTCGTCCTCGTCAGCGTCGTGATCGAGCTGCCGCGCGAGCGCCGCCTAGTGGTCCTGTGCTTCCTGCCCATGATCACAGCGGCCGAGTTCCTGCTGAGCCACCAGCAGGGGTGGTACGCGTACCGACTGGACAACATCCCGCCATGGATCCCGCCGGCACACGGCATTGTGTTCCTCACGGCGCTCTGCGCGGTGGAGGCCCGTCGCGTGCCGACGGTCGTCCTGGCGTGGACGGCGGCTGGCGTGCAGGCCGCGTACTGCCTGCTGAACCTGCTGCTCCGCGGGGACGAGCTCGGAGCGGCGCTCGGCGCCGTCTACCTCGTTGGCATGGTCGTCCTGCCGGCCGACGGCAAGCGGTTCTACGCCGGCCTGGGTCTGGTCGTCGCGTACCTGGAGATCGTCGGCTCGTCGCTCGGGACCTGGGCCTGGGCACCGGAGATTCACGGTCTTGCGACGACGAACCCGCCGTCCGGAGCGATCGGTGGCTATGCGATGGTCGACGGTGCAGCGTTCGTCGTCGCGGCGTGTGTGACGTGGTCCGCGGCTCGGCTCCCGGCGCTGACGGGCCTTCGCCGCCCGTCCGGCGCCCACGCGCGTATGAGGTCGCCGGGCGCGGCGGCCGACAGGCCAGTTGCAAGTGGGACTCCACGCCGCCACCCAACAGAACCATCAAGCTCAGCGCTCCCCGCACGCAGCCCGCACCTACCGGTCATTACCGACGCCACCACCTGGCAACCGCTGGAGTGACCGGTATCGTCGATGTCGCGCCACTGTTGCCGCTGGTTTGGGTCATTAACGTGACCGATACGCACAGTCTCGGGGCGGACTGAGCATAAACGTGACTCGGCCGGGCGAGAGGGTCGCGCAGAGAGGCCCCATCCCAGCTGGCCGGTTGCGCGGACTTGTCAGCGGTCTTGCGAGCTGAGACTCTGAAGGTGTGTTTGAACGATTCACCGAGCGCGCCCGTCAAGTAGTCGTCCTGGCCCAGGAGGAGGCGCGAACGCTCAAGCACAACTACATCGGCACCGAGCACATCCTGCTCGGCCTGCTGCGCGAAGAGGAGGGGATCCCCGCTCGGGTGCTGGAGTCGTTGGGGGTCACGCTCCAACGCACGCGGGAGCAGGTGACACGGATCGTGGGCTCGGGCGAGGAGCTCACTACGGGGCAGATCCCGTTCACGCCGCGCGCCAAGAAGGTGCTCGAGCTTTCTCTGCGAGAGGCCTTGAGTCTGGGCCATAACTACATCGGTACCGAGCACATCCTGCTCGGACTCGTCAGGGAGAACGAGGGGGTCGCCGCCCGGATCCTGCTCGACTTCGACGCCGACGCCGAGAAGGTCCGCAACGAGGTGCTCCGGATACTGTCGGCCCCCAGCGCCCGATCGGGGGAGGTCACGGTAGCCGTGGGTGGAGAGGTAACCCGGCGCAGTTTTGACCTCGCATGGCTAGACGGGATGGAGCCGGTCCTGATCCGGCTGGCCTCAGAGATTCGTGGCAAGCTTGGCCGTGATCCCGACGCCGGAGATCTCCTGCTCGCGCTGGCCTGCGCCCCGGACACGCTCCCCGGCCAGGCACTCGGCGAGCTCGGGGTTGACCTCGACGTGCTGTGGGGCATGATCGAGCGCGCACGGGAGCACGCCTTAAGAGCCCGGGTGGAGGCCGCGCGCGCTGATGAGCAGGCCACACAACGGATCCGGGAGCTGCGTCGCGCCAAGCAGCAGGCAATCGAATCCCAAGAGTTCGAGCGCGCGGCTGGACTGCGCGACCAGGAGCGCAAGATCATGGAACAAAGCAGCGCCCGTACGGAGTTGCAGCCTGAGGTGCTGCTGCAGGAGATCAGCAGGCGCCTCGGCATCCCCCGAACCGACAACCCACCCTCATCAGAACCAAGCTGACCAGCGAACGAGCTGTCTGGACTGATCGTGCGACGGTCCCAGGCTCGCTCATCTGCGGCTCGAAGCCGCGGCCTGGGGAATTCCGCCGGCTGGAGAGGCAACGCCGTACCACTTCGCGCGCCACTGGTTCATCTCACCGATCTCTCGATCTTGCGCGGTGATGATGCGGCGCGCGAGCGCGCGGAGCTTTGGGTTATTGCCCTTGGCCAGTTCGGCCTGAGCCATCCGAATGGCACCTTGATGGTGAGGGATCATCATGTCGATAAACGCGCGGTCAAACGGCTTTGCGCTGCCGAGAGAGGTCATGTTCATGGACATGCCCATCTGGTTCATCGAGAGCCCGAGCGTGTTGGCGTCAGTCATCATTCCGCTGCTCATCTGCCCGCCGATCGGCATCGCATCGGGCTTGACTCCAAGCTTTTGGGCAATCGGGGTCATCTGGGCGATCTCGACCTGCTGGTCGCTGATGATGCTGGCGGCCAGAGTCTTGATCTGCGGATGACCGCCCTGCTGTCCGGCGGTTTGCGCCATCTGCACAGCCATCATGTGGTGCGGGATCATCTGCTGCACAAACGCGCGGTCAGCGCTGTTCGCCGCCGACGGGCTGCTGGTGCTGCTGCCGCAGCCGGCGATGATCGCTGCGGCGGCCATGAGGGCGGCGAGCAGAATGGGGAGACGGAGAATTCCGTTTCGCATGTTCGACTTCTCCTGTTTCGCGGTTGACGATGTGACGCATGGCCGGCGGCCGTGCGTCGGTTCGAGCTGGCGGCCCGACCGGGCGGCCAGGCATGGCGAATCAGAGTCGGAGAACTGCCAGGCGGAGATACAGCGGGCCTGCGCGCGCCGGAACTGAGCGGCACCAGGTGCCCGACGGTGTCATAGGTGTCCGAACGTCGATCGTCCGTGGCCGAGGTCCGAGGGCAGCGGTCACAGCTGCGCCGGCTACGAGTAGGACGGCCCCGGCGAGCAGGGCCAGACAGACTGCGTGGCCGGGCATCGCGTGCATGTCCATCGGCATCCCGTGGTGCACGGAGACCGCACCGACCAAGCCGAAGAGCACGAGCAGGACGGCCAGTCGCCGCCGTGAGGATCCAAGGAATCCTCTGAGGGCGATCGGACTCATAACGGGTTCCTACGCCAACCGGGAGCGATCAGTTCACTCACGCGGTGAACACGCGCAACGTCGCTCATCTGCGGAGCCGGCGGGCCGCGCCGCGCGGACGGAGGACCGTCATCCGCGGCGCATCAAGCGTCCAACGGCGGCCATCAGCTCGTCCGTCTTCTCGTCGCGCTGCTCGGCGTCAGTAGCAGCGGTGACGCAGTGGTGCGCATGCGCGTCAAGCAGCCCGAGCGCGACCTTGTCCAGGGCGGCCTGGGCGGCGGCGATCTGGGTCAGAACGTCGATGCAATAGCGGTCCTCGGCGACCATGCCCTGCACACCTCGGACCTGTCCCTCGATCCTGCGCAGACGCGTGAGCAGCTGATCCTTGGTCGCGGTGTAACCGCGAGACGGCGGGTTCTCTGGCATACCGACAAGCATATCGGTCATACCCCCGTTGGGTATGATAAAAATGAGGTATGAGCGACAGGTCCAACCCATGAACGGAGTGTTGGACGTGATCTGGCACGGGCTGCGAGGCTCGTTCCTAATGGCCTATCAGGTGTGGTGGGCGCTGGTGATCGGCTTCGCGATCTCGGCGATCGTGCAGAGCTGGGTCCCGCGTCAGCGGATCGAGCACGCCATGTCGGGCGACGGTGCCCGGCCGGTAGCGATCGCCACCGGACTCGGGGCCGCGTCCTCTTCGTGCTCCTATGCCGCGATCGCGATCGCCAAGTCGCTGTTTCAAAAGGGTGCCTCCGGGGTCGCGGCGCTCGCGTTCCAGTTCGCTTCCACGAACCTCGTGTGGGAGCTCGGACTCGTGCTCTGGGTCCTGATCGGCTGGCAGTTCACCGTCGCGGAGTACGTCGGCGGGCTGATCATGATCGTGATCATGACCCTCGCGTTCCGCGTGTTCGTCCCGCGCCGGATCGAGCAGCAGGCCCGAGTGCACGCCACCGAGGCCGACACTGGCCACCAGCATCACATGGCGGGCGAAGAGATGTCGCTGCGACAGAAGCTGACCTCAGCCAGCGCGTGGTCCGATGTCGCGCACAACTTCCGTGGGGACTGGCAGATGCTCTACAAGGAGGTGACGATCGGGTTCTTCCTGGCCGGGTTCATCGCCCAGCTCGGCAACGGGTTCTTCAACAGCCTGTTCCTCAAACACTCAAGCTCAGCCGTCACGACGATCGAGAATGTGATCGTCGGCCCGATCATCGCCGTGCTCAGCTTCGTCTGCTCAGTCGGCAACGTGCCGCTCGCTGCCGTCTTGTGGTCAGGTGGAATCTCCTTCGCGGGCGTGCTCGCGTTCCTGTTCGCTGACCTGATTGTGCTTCCGATCATTGTCGTGTACCGCAAGTACTACGGGCTCGAATACACCGTGAGAATCGTGGCCCTGATGTTCGTCACCATGGTCGCGGCCGGGCTGATCGTCAACGGACTGTTCAGCACGCTGGGGATCCTTCCAAGCGGTCTGCGCCCGACGCGCTCGAACATCTTCGGCGCTGTCCACGTCGACTACAAGCTGTTTCTCAACCTGCTCGGGATCGCGATCTTCAGCGCCCTGTTCTGGCTCACCGCCCGCCGCGGTGCCACCGACCCGGTGTGCGGGATGAAAGTCGACCGTAGCAAGGCCGTCACCAAGCAATTCGACGGGCGAACGTTCTACTTCTGCTCAAACCACTGTCTCCACACATTCGAGGCCGACCCCGCTAACTACATCGAGGCAGGCCATCCCCCGTCGCCTGCCGGGCATGAGCATCACGCCGCGGCGCCGTGACCGAGCAGTCCGAGCGTCACGTGCCAGCCGCGGGGCGCCGCGGCCTGGAGACCTTGTATGACCAGTGATGGCGCTGACTGTTCGCGAGCGCGCATTCCGCACCGCAACCGCCGATGTCGCCGTTACGGGCCCAGACGGCGGGCCGATACATACCGATTGAAGGACCCCCCCACGGTGTGCTAGTACGCAGGAGGTCGCGGTCGGCGGGCGCAGGGATCAAGGGCTGTGCGGCCGGCTGCGGCTAAGCAACCGGTGTGCGGCGCCTCCTGTCGGGCCGCCGGGGTCAAGCGCGACAGCGCGCTCGAGCTGCGCCCGAGCCTGACGGTGTTGCCCGGCACGTTGCAGCACGGTCCCGAAATAGAGGCGGGCGACCGACAGCGAGGCGTCCAGGTCAACGGCTCGGCGCAACTGCGACAAAGCCAGGGAATCGTGGCCGGTGCGCGCCAATGCCCAGCCGTAGTAGACCCTCAGCTCGGCTACGCCGGGTAGCGTCTTTACCGCCTGGGCGTACAGCGGCAGGGCAGCGGCGGCTTGATTGCCCTGGTCCAGCGTCACCGCGCGCCTTGCGAGCTCGTTGCCGCGCGCGATCAACGGAGGAACCGGGGCGGGTGTGAACGCGCTCGGCGTGGCTTGAGCAGCTGGGTGAGGCCGCACGGCGGCGTAGGCCCCGACTGCTGCCGCGGCGATCCCGAGCC
>JALYTU010000194.1 GCA_030854125.1 Actinomycetota bacterium
GGCGGGCTCCGATGTCGCCGCAACCGGCTATGCGCTTGCGCAGACGCTGAAGCGCGAGAACCCGGACCTGGTGCTGCTGGGCCAGCAGTCCGACGACGGCGAGTGCTACACGATCGGCGCGGTCGTCGCCGACCACCTGCAGATGCCGTCGCTCACCCAGGTGATCAAGATGGTCGTCGATAACCAGTCCCCACCCACCCTGACCTGCGAGCGCCAGGCGGAGTACGGCTACGACACGGTCGAGATCTCCCTGCCTGCCGTGATTTCTGTGGGCGATGCGATCAACGAGCCCCGCTATCCCTCGCTGAAGGCGATCATGGGGGCCAAGAAGAAGCCGCTGGAGACGGTCGGCTCGGATGACGTCGGGATCGACGGCTCGCTGGTCGGCGAGTCCGGCTCGCGCGTGCAGTGCGGCGACTTCCATGACCCGGCCGCCAAGTCGGCGGGCCAGATCATCGAGGACGAGGACACCGACGAGACGGTCGAGAAGATCGTCGCCTGGCTGGACGAAAGGAAGCTGATCTAGATGGCCGACATCCTCACCTACGTCCTTCACTACGAGGGCAAACTGAACAAGAACTCGCTCGGTGCCGTGTCCGAGGGCGCCGCGCGCGCCGCGGAGATCGGCGGTGAGTGCCACGCGGTCGTGGTCGGCGGAGATGACCTGACCAACGAGCTGTGCGGCACGCTGGGCTCCTACGGCGCCACCAAGGTGTTCCGCGCCAAGGGCCACCCCGAGGGCCTCGCCCAGCCGATCGTCGACGTGATGGCCAAGGTCATCGACGAGGGCAGCTACGGCTACGCACTGTTCGGCGGCGGGTTGCTCGGCTTCGAGATCGGTGCCGGCCTGGCCGCGCGCAAGCAGGCGGGAGTGACGATGGAAGTCACCGAGATCAAGGCCAAGGACGGCAAGCTCGTCGCCCACCGGCCGATCCTCGGCGACTCCAAGATCTCGGTATCCAGCTACCAGGGTGATCTCGGGATCATCATCGGGCGCATCAACGCGTTCGAGATCAAGGAGTCCGACGGCGCCAGCGCCGAGATCGTTGATGTCGACGTCGAGCTCTCACCGTTCTCGGGCCAGGCCAAGATGGTCAATCGCGGCGAGCAGCGCGGCGCCGACGTCGACATCGAGGGTGCCGACATCCTCATCGCCGGTGGTCGCGGCCTCGGTAAGGCCGAGGGCTTCGAGCTGGCCGAGTCGTTGGCCGGCGCGTTCGGCTCCAACGCCGCCGTGGCGGCAACCCGCGCGGTCGTCGATGCCGGCTGGTACCCCTACGCGGCCCAGATCGGGCAGACCGGCAAGACCGTGTCCCCGAAGCTGTACCTGGCCGCAGGGATCTCCGGCGCGATTCAGCACAAGGTCGGCATGCAGTCCTCGGAGAACATCGTGGCGATCAACAAGGACGCCAACGCGCCGATCTTCGAGTTCTCCGACCTCGGGATCGTCGGCGATCTCAACAAGATCATGCCCAAGCTGACCGACGCCATCAAGGCCAAGAAGGGGAGCTAGCACCATGGCCAGCAGCAACGGCACGCGCGCGCACGCGCCGAGCGAGTTCCCGCCGCCGGTGGCGCCGGTCGAGGAGTTCGTCAAGCGTGGCCTGGACGACGAGGACGAGCTGATCGAGGTCGGCGTCGCGATTGTCGGCGGTGGCACCGCGGGCCTGGCCTGCGCCAACCGCCTGCTGGCGCTGCTGGCCGACGACGAGGCGATGATGGAGCGACTCGGCGAGGTCCCGGTTGCGATCGTCGAGAAAGCCAAGACCTGCGGCGGCCACAGCCTGTCGGGCGCGGTCATGCGCCCGGGACCGCTGCAGGAGCTGTTCCCCGAGATGTCGCGCGAGGACTGGCGCACGGAGAAGTTCGCCTTCGGCGAGGTGACCAAGGAGTCGGTCTACATGCTGACCAGCGCCAAGACCAAGCTCTCGGTCCCGATCCCGTTCGTGCCGAACTTCAAGAACCACGGCAATGAGGTCGTGTCGGTCGCTGCTCTGGCCCGCTACCAGGCCCGCATGGCCGAGGAGGCCGGCGCCTACATCCTCACCGAGACCGCGGCGACCCAGCTGATCGTCGACGATGGCAAGGTCGTCGGGGTGCGCTCCGGCGACAAGGGGCGCGGCAAGGACGGCGAGCCGCAGGGCAACTTTGAGCCCGGCACTGACATCAAGGCTCGGGCGACCGTGCTCGCCGAGGGCTGCTGGGGTCACCTCACCGGGGTGGCGATCAAGGAGTTCGAGCTCGCCGACGGCCGCGAGCCCCAGGTCTGGGAGCTCGGGGTCAAGGAGGTTTGGAAGGTCCCCAAGCCGTTGGACCGGGTAATCCACACCTTCACCCAGCCCTGGCCGATGAAGGTCTCGCCCAGATACGGGCACCTCGGCGGCACCTGGCTGTACCCGATGAAGGACGAGAAGACCGGGGATGATCTCGTGTCGATCGGCCTCGTCGTGGACCTCAACTACAGGGATGCGACCACCTCGGCCCATGATCTGCTGCAACAGTTCAAGCTGCACCCGCTGGTCAAGGGGATCCTCGAGGGCGGCGAGCGCCTCGCCTGGGGCGCCAAGGCGCTGCCCGGCGGCGGCTACTGGTCGATGCCCAAGCTATCGATGCCCGGAGCGGTGTTGGTCGGCGATTCGGCCGGAATGGTCGACACGGCCGCGCTGAAGGGCGTGCACCACTGCATCAAGTCAGGGATCCTCGCCGCCGAGGCGATCTACCGGTCGTTGCAGAACGGGGAGTCGCTGCAGAGCTATGAGAAGGCGGTCGAGGAGTCCTCGATCGGCACCGAGCTCTACCAGGTCCGCAACACCCGGCAGGCGTTCCAGCGAGGCTTCATCAAGGGCAGCCTGCTGGCCGGACCGTCGATCATGTCCAAGGGCAAGGTCCCGCCCGGTCGCCAGGCCTGGCACCGCGACGACGAGGAACCGATGTTCATCGGTGACACCCGTGACGGCTATCCCAAGCCCGACAACAAGTACACCTTCGACAAGCTGTCGTCGGTGTACATCACCGGCAACGCGACCCGAGACGACGCGCCCAACCACATCCGGGTGGAGAAGCACGTTCCGCGGGAGATCGCCGAGACGTGGCGCTACATGTGCCCGGCCGGCGTGTACGAGATCCCCGATGACGCTGGGGAGGGCGGGACCGATTCGGGTCTGGTCGACGTGACCGTCAACTACACCAACTGCGTGCAGTGCGGCGCGATCACCGCCAAGGGCGGGCGCCTGACGCCCCCTGAGGGCGGGGACGGCCCGCTCTACCAGATCACCTGACCGCGCTCGCCCATCTCCGGCGGCGGATTCGCAGCGGTCCAGGGTGGGTATCAGCCTCCCTGTCGCACCACGAGTCGGTAGGAGAGAGCCCATGCCCAGTTTTCGTGCCCTGTGGTTGGCCCTCGCGGGCAGCCTGATGCTCGCCGCCGGAGCCGCGGCGGCAACCCCGGAGCTGTCGGTCTCCACGCGGCTGCAGGACCGCCGCGAGGTCGCGGCCGGCCAGCGCTCCTACGTGCAGGGCTACGCAGACGGCCGCTTCTACGCCAACGGCTTTCACATCGCCGGCGAGATGGGCGGCATCTGGGCGCCCCCGCTCAAGCTTGCCGACGGCGTCTGGTTCGGCATTGACGGCAGCTGGGTCGGTCCGGCGACGCGCTTCTCCTCCGGCTACGGCTACACGCGCTTTCAGTTCCCGGAGATCGGCGGGCTGAAGGTCCAGCGCACCGACTTCGCCCCCGACGGGATCCGGGCCGCCCTGTTCGGCCTCACCCTGACCAACCCCGGCGCGGCCCGGACGGTGACTGTCGCCGTCGACGCCCACTCCGAGCTGACCGGCGCCTACCCCTGGGGCACGACGACGCCCTACTCCGCGGCGGACACCCCGCCCGACCAGGGGGCCTACGACGGTCATGCGCTCGTCTTCACCAATGACGGCTCCACCGGGACGGGTGCGCCCGTGCACCACTACGCCGCGCTGGTCGGCGCCGGCCAGACGCCGGCATCGGGCACCGCGGCGCCGACACACGGTGTCTTCCGGGGCCCGCAGCCGCAGACCGTGTGCACGGCGACCGACAGCACCTCGCCCCCGAGCGCCTGCGCCGATGGGCCCTTCGGTCACGGGACCGGCGGTGAGCTGCGGTACTCGGTGTCCGTTCCGGCGCACGGCGCCACGACGATCTGGGCCGCGGTCGCCGGATCAGATCAGGGCCTGACCGACGCGCGCTCACAGCTGGCCCGAGCCCTGCACGACCCCGCCGCCGAGCTGGCGGCCAAGATCGCGTCGCGCGTGGCCGTGTCCAAGCCGACCCAGGTCTCGCTGCCCGGTGACCGGCTGTTGCAACACGCGATCGACTGGGGCAAACAGAACCTCGCCGACCTCACCCAGACGGCCAACAACCTGCAGATCCGCTGGACTGACCAGGGCACGCAGTATCCGGCGCCGCTGGGCACCGTCCCGCACGCCCGATGGTTCGCTGCCGGCTACCCCGACTACCCGTGGATCTTCGCCACCGACGCCGAGTACACCGCCTACGCGGCGGTCGGCCTGGGGCAGTTTCAGACCATCGAGGACCACCTGCTCGCGCTGCGCGACGTCTCGCAGATCCTCAACGGCGATTCGGGAATCGTCGCCCACGAGACGGTCTCTGACGGCTCGGTCTACTTCGGGCAGAACAGCCAGAGCACGAGCAGCTCCGGTACAACCACGAACAACTTCAACACCGACGAGGCGGTCAAGCTGCCCAGCACCGTCGCGCTGATCTGGCGCTGGACCGGCGACACCGGGTTCATGCGCAAGATGTACGACTTCGTGCGCCGCGGGATGCACACAGTCGACGCCCGCTACGACGTGGACCGTGATGGCTGGCCCGAGGGGTCGGGCAACGTCGAGCGCCCGGGAATGGGGCCTGAGAAGCTCGACAACGGCGTGTACTACATGCGTGGGCTCTATGACCTCGCCGACATGGCCCGCTTTGAGCACGACACCGCCACCGCCCGCTGGGCGACCGGCCTGGCGGACCGGATCCGCCGTCAGTTCGAGGCGACGTGGTGGGACCCGGCGGTCGGCCAGTACGCCGACTCGCTGATCGATCCCGGCAACCAGCAATCCTTCCAGAAGCACTGGATCGGAGTGGTTCCGATGGAGGCCGAGCTGAGCACCCGGGACGCGGTGACGCCCGGAGTCGCGGTCCGCGGGCACGCGCTGACCGCGCTGGCCGCCCGCGAGACGCCCTGCTTCAGCGGCTCGCGGCCGGGCAGCCTCGGCCTCTTTCACACCGGCTGCGGCGGAGGCGCCGATGGCAAGGGCGACTTCGAGATCTTCTCGCTGACGACCTCGATCATGGCCGTCGGCCTGGGCAACTACGGCCTGCTGGGACCCGGCCAGCAGCAGCGCTACACCGACGCCAACGCCGAGACGATGTTCGCCGAGCCGGCCACGGGCGGCACGCCGGACGAGCAGCCCGGCGCGATGCCCGAGATCTTTCCCTCGTCGCCCAACGGCGACCCCGGCGCGGGGACTGCGGCCAACATCGACCGCTGCTGGACGTGCCGCTCACAGGTCATGCAGGCGTGGGGCAACTACGGGACCGTGTGGCCGGTCGTGCACCAGCAGCTCGGGCTGCGGCCGTTCCTGCCCGCTGGCCAGCTCGACGTGGTCCCCCAGGTGCCGCCCGGCCAACCGAGCGTCGCGGGCTCGGACATCCGGCTCGGGACCGGGTCCGCGGACGTGTTCGCCGGCCGGGTCGGGCAGAGGTACACGACCACCGTTGCCCTGCACGACCTGTCGCTGCGGCGGCTGGTGCTCGGGGTCACCCTGCCGGAGGGTTCGCACGCACGCACGATGACCCTCGACGGCCGTCGCGTGCGGCACGGCTCGGCCCAGCTGACCAACCGCGGGCTCGAGCTGACCGTGCCGGTGTCGCGGGACGGGCGTGACGGCGGTCCCCACACGCTGGTCGTGGCCGTGCGGTAGGACAGCGCGGGCGCTGCGGGCGGGTCGGGCTCGCGCCACGGCACTTTTGCCCCCGCTCGGGGGCAACTTTTGGCTCGGTCAGACTGTTAAGCGCTGTGATGAGACCAATGCGGACGATTGTGACCGGGGTCTGGGCGGCAGCCGTGGTG
>JALYTU010000195.1 GCA_030854125.1 Actinomycetota bacterium
ACCCAGCGGCGGCCCCGACATCGGACTGATGGTCTGCGACGCGCCCGAGCCGACCAGCGCGGCGCGCTTCACCCGCTCGGGGGTGCTGGCCGCGCCCGTGCTGATCTGCACCGAACGCTGTGAGCTTGATCACCTGCGGGCGATCGTGGTCAACTCCGGCAACGCCAACGCCGCCACCGGGGGGCCCGGGTTTGAGAACGCGGCCAAGATGCAGGGTGCCGGCGCGATCGTGTCCGGCTCGCCGGAACGGCGGGTTGCGGTCGCCTCAACCGGCGTGATCGGTGTGTCGCTGCCGATGCACCAGGTCAACTCCGGGATCCTCGCCGCCGCGCACGCGCTCACGCCGGACGGGGACGCCGCCTTTTCGGCCGCGATCCAGACCACGGATGCGTTTGAGAAGCGCGCCCGGGTCAGCGTGGCGCTGGCCGGCGGTGCGGTGACCCTGACCGCCCAGGCCAAGGGGGCGGGGATGATCTCGCCTGGATTTGCCACGCTGCTGTGCTTCGTGCAGACCGACGCCGCGCTGGCCCCCGAGACCTGCGATCTGCTGCTCGGGGTGTGCGTCCGGCGGTCCTTTGAGCGGATCAGCGTCGACGGGCAGCTGTCGACCAACGACACCGTCATCCTGCAGGCCTCCGGCGCGTCGGGGGTGACCGTCGCGCCCGAGTCCGAGGACGAGCTGCGCTTCGGCGAGGCGCTGGACGCGGTCATGCGCCAGCTCGCGCTGCTGGTCGCCGCCGACGGGGAGGGGGCCCGCCGGGTCGGGCGCGTCGTCGTGCGCGGCGGCCACGAGGAGGCGGTCAGCGCGGTCGCGCGCTCGGTCGCCAACTCCTCGCTGGTCAAGACCGCGTTGTACGGCGGGGATCCCAACTGGGGGCGGATCATTCAGGCGGTCGGCGCGGCGATGCCCGGGACGGCGCCGCTGGCGGTCGACATCACGATCGAGGGCGTACAGGTCTGCTCGGCGGGGCGCAACCTGCCCTATGACGAGGCTGCGCTGGGCGCCGCCGTGTCCCGTGATGAAGTCGAATACGAGATCGGGCTCCCGGGCGAGGGAGCCGAGGTCGAGCTGTACTTCTCCGATCTCGGCCACGAGTACGTGACCATCAACGCCGACTACACGACATGAGCCCGACGCCGACGCGCGACATCGCGACTCTGCTCGAGGCGCTGCCCTACATCCGCGAGTTCCACGGCCAGACCGTGGTTATCAAGTACGGCGGCGCGGCGATGATCGACGCGGCCCTGCGCGAGGAGTTCGCGCGTGACGTCGTGTTGCTCAAGTACGTCGGCATGAACCCGATCATCGTCCACGGCGGCGGCCCGGAGATCACCAGCTTCATGGAACGTCTCAACCTCCCGGTCGAGTTCGTCGACGGGCTGCGGGTCTCCAACCCCGAGACCGTCGAGGTGGCCAAAATGGTCCTGGTCGGCAAGGTCAACAAGGACATCGTGCTGCGCCTGGGCCGCCATGGCCAGCCCGCGGTGGGATTGTGCGGCGACGATGGCATGCTGTTTCGCGCCTCGCGCCAGGCCGCGCCGAGCGGACAGGACATCGGGTTCGTGGGCCGGATCGACAAGGTCGACGTCGATGTGCTCACCCACATCGCCCAGGACTACATCCCGGTGGTGGCCAGCGTCGGGGCCGACCGGGAGGGCAACTCCTACAACATCAACGCCGACGAGGCGGCCGGCGCCGTCGCCCGCGCGCTCGGGGCCTACAAGATCATGTTCCTGACCGACGTGGCCGGCTGGCTGCGCGACCCCGCCGATCCCGACAGCCTGATCTCGCAGGCCACCGCGGCGCAGGTCACCGACCGGCTGGCCGGTGTCGCCGGGGGAATGCGCCCGAAGCTCGCCGCCTGCCTGGACGCGATCCACGGTGGCGTCACCTTCGCCCACATCGTCGACGGGCGCGTCCCGCACTCGCTGCTGCTGGAGCTGTTCACTGACGCCGGGCAGGGGACCAAGATCGGCGGTGGGCAGTGAGCGCCACGCTCGCCGAGCTGCAGGCGCTGGAGGCCGCGCACGCGATCGGCACCTACATCCGCAACCCGGTTCAGTTCGTGTCGGGGTCGGGCGCCTGGCTGCGCGACGAGGCCGGGACCGAGTACCTGGACTTCCTGGCCGGGATCTCGGTCCTCAACGTCGGCCATTGCCATCCGCGCGTGGTGGCGGCGATCACCGAGCAGGTGAAGCGGCTGACCCACGCGACCAACCTGTACTACACCGAGCCCGGGCTGCGGCTGTCCGCCGCGCTGGCCGAGAGTTCGCTGGGCGGCAAGGTGTTTCTTTGCAACTCCGGGACCGAGGCGGTCGAGGCGGCGATCAAGCTCGCCCGCCGGGCGCGGCCGCGGGGGTCGATCGTGGTTATGGAGGACGGCTTTCACGGCCGCACCTATGGCTCGCTGTCGGCCACGCCGCAGGAGTCAAAGCAGGCGCCGTTCGCGCCGCTGGTGCCCGGGTTCGTGGTCTGCGCCAAGGACCCCGAGGCGGTGCGGGCCGCGGTCGGCCCCAACACCGCCGCCGTGCTGCTGGAGCCGATCCAGGGCGAGAGCGGAATCAACGTGCTCTCCGAGGAGCTGCTGGCCGCGGCGCGGGAGGCGTGTGATGCGGTCGGCGCGGCGCTCATCTTTGATGAGATCCAGACCGGGATGGGCCGCACCGGCAGCCTGTGGGCCTACGAGCAGACCGGGGTCATCCCCGACGCGATGACCAGCGCCAAGGCGCTCGGCGGTGGGCTGCCGGCCGGCGCGCTGATCACCGGCCCGCGGCTGGCCGACGTGTTTCAGCCCGGCGATCACGGCTCGACCTTCGCCGGCGGCCCGCTGGTGGCGTCCGCCGCGCTCGTCGCCCTGGAGATCTGCTCCGATCCGGCGCTGCTTGCGCGCGTGCGTGAGCTCGGCGAGCGCCTGCGCGAGGGTGTCGGCGAGCTGCCCGGGGTGACGGCGGTGCGGGGCCGCGGGCTGATGGTCGGCTTTGACCTGCGGGACGGCATCTCGGCCCCCGATCTCGCCCGCCGCGCGCTGCTCGAGCAGCACCTGGTCGTCAACGCAACCGGTCCGAGCACGATCCGCCTGGAGCCGCCGCTGATCGTCGGCAAGGCCGAGATCGACGCGGCCCTGGGCCGCCTGGGCGCGCTGCTGTCGTGAGGCGGCGGTGAGCAACGCCCCCAAGGCCAAGGTCTCGGTCGCGCTCGCGCGCGACCAGCGCTCAGACGTGGCCGCCGCCGCCGTCCTGCGCGCGCTGACTGAGGCGATCGAGGGCAACCGCGACGGCGCGATGACCGGCGAGGATCCCGAGTTCCTGCACCAGCTACGGATTGCCGTGCGGCGTTCGCGGACCGTCCAGCGTCAGCTGCGCGGGGTGTTCGGGCCTTCGGTCCTGCCCGGCTTTCGCTCCGAGTTCAGGTGGCTGCAGCAGACCACCGGCGAGGCCCGAGACCTCGACGTCTACCTGCTCGGCTTCGAGGAGCTGCGGGGGCTGCTGCCCGAGGCGATCCGCGCCGACCTGGGGCCGCTGCGAGCGGTGATCGGCCATTGGCGTTTGGCCGCCCACGCCGACGCCTCACGCGCGCTGGCCTCGCGGCGCACCACGGAGCTGTTGACCGACTGGGAGATGCTGCTCGAGACGCTGGTCGAGCTGCCGGTCTCCGACCGGCCCGACGCGGCGGCGCCGATTGCGCAGACCGCCGGGCGGCGGATCCGGCGCGTGTACAAGCACGTCCGCACGATGGGCGCGGTGATCGACCCCGCCGGCCCCGGGGAGCCCTACCACGAACTGCGCAAGAAGGGCAAGGAGCTGCGTTACCTGCTCGAGCTGTTCGGCGTCCAGCTGTTTAATGCCGAGGTGGTCAGTGATCTGGTCACCACGCTGAAGGGTCTGCAGGACGTGCTTGGCCGCCACCAGGACCGTGCGGTCCAGATCGGCCTGCTGACCGCGCTCGCGGACGAGGTCGCCGGGCTGCCGCGCGGCCCGCGCGCGCTGATGGCGATGGGCGTGCTGGTGGACCGCCTGCACGCTGACGAGCACGCCGCCCGGAGCGAGTTCGACGCCCACTTCGCCGAGTTGACCTCCCGCGAGCGCCGCGCCCAGGTCAAGGCGAGCTTTCGATGACGTTCACGAAGCAGCCCCTCCAGGAGATCCCGAGATGACCGAACCCGAGATGACCGAACCCGAGTTCCAGCCCAGCGCGAGCTACCTCGCCGATCCCGCTGACGTGCACCGCGTGCTGCTGCTCTACAGCGGTGGCCTGGACACGAGCGTGATGCTGAGGTGGATCCAGGACCAGTACAAGGCCGAGGTCGTCGCCCTGACCGTCAATCTCGGCCAGCCCGGCGAGGACTATGACGTGGTCAAGGGCAAGGCGATGCAGATCGGCGCGGTCGAGGCCCACGTGATCGACGCGCGCGAGGAGTTCGCCGCCGAGTACCTGCTGCCCGCGATCAAGGCCAACGCGATCTACGGCCTCGGCTACCCGCTGTTCACCGCCCTGGGGCGGCCGTTGATCGCCAAGCTCGCCGTCGAGTACGCGCGCCGGACCGGCTGCGACACGATCGCCCACGGCTGCACGGGCAAGGGCAATGACCAGGTCCGGATCGAGGCCACGGTGGCGACGCTGGCTCCCGAGCTGAAGGTCATCGCCCCGGTCCGCTCGTGGCGGATGGGCCGCGAGGAGGAGACCGCCTACGCCCGCGAGCACGGGATCCCGGTCAAAGGGGGAAGTGAGGTCGCGCCCTACTCGATCGACGACAACCTGTGGGGCCGCTCCAGCGAGGGGCGTTGGATCGAGGACCTGGACCATGCACCCGAGGACGACGTCTTCCAGCTCGTCACCCGCCCCGAGCAGGCGCCCGACGAGGCCGAGCTTGTCTCGGTGGGGTTCGAGTCCGGGGTCCCGGTGGCTTTGAACGGCGAGCGGCTCGGTCTGGTCGAGCTGATCGAGCGCGCGGGGGAGATCGGCGCCCGCCACGGGGTTGGGATCGTCGATCACATCGAGGACCGGATCGTCGGCCTGAAGGTCCGTGACATCTATGAGGTCCCGGCGGCGGCGATCATCCTGCTCGCCCACCAGGAGCTCGAGAAGCTCGTCGGCACGATCCACCAGAACCAGATGAAGGCGGGGATTGACCAGAAGTGGGCCTATCTCGTCTACGCCGGTCTGTGGTGGGAGCCGCTGCGCGAGGACCTGGACGCCTATATGGAGGCGGCCAACCGCCTGGTCACCGGCTCGATCGCGATCAAGCTCTACAAGGGCTCGGCGCGGGTCGTGACCCGATCCTCACCGCACGCCGTCTATGACGCCCAGCTGGCCACGTTCTCCGAATCGGGCGGGCTGTTCGCCCAGGCCGCGTCGCCGGGCTTCATCGAGCTGTGGTCCCTGCAGTCGCGGATGGCCTGGCGGATCCGTAACGGCGGAAAGGCGTCGTGACCTCAACGCGTCGGCGGCGGGAAGGCGGGTAGGATCTCGATCATGGGTTACAAGATCCTCGGATTCGTGGTCTGGCAGGGCAGCAAGTGGTACCTGCGCCGGCGCATGTCCGGTCTGGGCGCCAAGGTTGCGCTCGGCGCCGTGTCGGCCGCCCTGGTGGCCGGCGTCGTCGCCGCTGGTCGCCAGGCCGCCAGCTCTGATTAGACAGGATTGAGCGCTTTGGAGGCGAAGATGGCCTCCAGCGCCGCCCGTGTCCGCCCCGTGTCGTCGGCGCCGCCCCTGGCATGAGCTTCTTCGTCTCTGATCCCAGCCCGCTTGACATCGATGATGTCCAGCATCTCCGTGAGACGGCAGGGGAGATCCGCCTGCGGGTGAGCGGCCGCTGGCACGGCGAGACGTCCCCGTCCGACGATCAGAGCCCACTACTGGTGATCCAGATCGAAGGGCGGCGCCACCGCTTCACTCCCGTCCACGACGCCGAGCCACCCGCCCCCGGCCGGTGGATGGCGAGCTTCGTCGTCCCTGGCTGGGCCGAGCCGCGCCGCGAGGGGCAGGCCGCCCTGTGGATCGGTGAGGCCGTCGTCCCGATCCCACCGATCGGAGCCTCGCGCCGCTTGCCGGACAGCGGGCCGCCCGCGCTCGGGTCAGCGGTCCCGGCTGACTTGCCGGACGGCCCCGAAC
>JALYTU010000196.1 GCA_030854125.1 Actinomycetota bacterium
CGTCAGACTCGAGGCACAGCTGGCCGGTCGTCCACGCCGCCGCGGGGCCAAGGGCGATGCGCGGCTCGATCGCCGCGGGGCAGTCGCAACGCGCGAGCGCGCACGGCCGTCGTGATGGGTCGCGTACCAGCCCGCCAATGACCGCCTGGCCTCGCTGGCCGGCAAGAGCCGCAGTCGGCGAAGGTAGGGCGCTCCGGTCGACTTGGGGTGAGACCGACGCGCGAGGTTTGGAGTTTCGCCTGGACGTGGGCCTGTTTCTCGCCGCCGAGGGCACGATGGGTGTTGCGCAACTTCGCAGCGACGATCAGCACGGATCTGACGCGCGACACGGCGGACCCAAAGACTCGCATCGAAGGAGGAAATCGCCCACCGCCGAGGGATCTCGGCGCCGCTGGCCAATTCGTGAGGCCACAGGAAGATGCCAGTGGCCGGCCAGCCATTCACCCCCAACTCGACCGGAGACCCGAAGGTAGGCTCCACCCGCGCGGTCGCGGATTCGGCACGGATATTGCCAACTGCACCGTTCCTAGCCTGGTTTTCTCCCTGGCAAGCTAGGAGGACATCAAGCGACCAAGCGTGAATATCACTCCCGTTGAGCGTCTCGGGCGCGTCGCGATCGGCCTCGCCGCCGCGATCGCCGGTCGCGTGCTGCTCGGCTCGGCCAGCAGCGCGCTGTCTGTCGTGCTGTTCGTGCTGCGTCGACATGATCGTCACCGGCGCGCTTGGGCATTGCCCGCGGACGCCAAGCTCGGCCACATGCCGACTTCGCTGAGACGACCGGCATGAGCTTTCCCGAATCGCACCCGTCCCACGATCAAGAAAACCACAGCGACCACAGCGACCCCGGCCCCTGATTCGCGCTCGTTGCACGTTTCGGCCGCGGCGCGGCCGCCTGCCCGGCTCGTCGCCACGAGGGTACCCGCCAACCGTGCTTTAGGGCGGTTTGGCTTCGAACGCCTCATTCGCGTCGTGGGCGCGTGTGTGCGCGTCGACGCCGGTGGGGGTGATGTTGAGGGCGTGGCCGCGGTTGGTGTCGCTGGGGCGACGCTCGATGACCCCGAGCTTCTGAGGTGGGCCGGCAATTTAGCCTTGCGCCTGCTGGGTTTGAGGCGCGTGGCGCGTGGCGCGTGATCACGGCGATAGTGATGCCCGGATTTCGTGCGGCGAGGACGGACGGTTAGCGCCGATAGCGGAGGCAACACAGGCGCCACAATCACGGGGCGCCGTAAGCATGCCAGTCACAGGGGCGGTTCCGCGGATCTGCTCCGAGTTCTAAGCAAGGCTTTGAACTGGTCAAGATCATCAAGGTCTGGCAAATAGCTCGCTGCGCGTATAGCGTCGCTGAATGGACACCAATAAGCCTGACCAAGGCCTTCACACGGAACTGAGCCTGGTTGATGCGGCGGCTTTCTCGGTCGGTCTCATCGGCCCGGTCGGAGCGATTGGACTGCTGGGCACCGGTGCCGCGCTGATCATCGGACGCGCGGTGACGCTGTCGTTTGTCTTTGCCGTGGTTGGCGTCGCTCTTGTTGCCTATTGCTTTGTCAAGCTGTCTCAGCACATCTCCCACACCGGGTCGGTGTATGCGTTGGTGGGCGTCACGCTCGGTCCGCGCGCCGGGTTCGTGGCTGGTTGGGCTCTGATGGGTGCCTACACCGCGATCGGGTGCGGGTCGACGATCGAGATTGGGCTGTTCGGGGGACAGTTCCTGCACGACACGGGAATTCTGACCACGCATCAGTGGTGGTGGATCGCCCTGATCGGACTCCTCGGCATCAGCGCGCTGGCCTTCACCGAGATTCGCGTCATCACTAGAGCGTTGCTCACCTCTGAGGTCGTCGGCGCGATCCTGGTCACGATCCTCAGCGTCGTGATCCTCGTGAAGGTGATCTTCAGCCACGGACCCAGCGGCCAGACATTTTCGTTGAACTTCTTGTCGCTGCCCAAGGGCAGCGGAGTGGGAACGATCGCCAAGGCCGCCGTGTACGGGTTTTTGGCGTTCGCGGGCTTTGAGGGCGCCGCGGCGCTGGGTGAGGAGACGTCGAGTCCAAAGACGCAGATTCCTCGGGCGATCAAGACCGCGGTGGTGGTGGTCGGTGCCTTCTACCTGTTGACCGCGGCGTCGCAGTCTCTTGGTTACGGCGCAGATGCCGCGGGCGCCAAGGCCTATGCGAACGGTCTGCCGTTCTCTGATCTCGGCGGCGGGTACATCGGCAAGTGGTACGGCGACATCCTCGACCTGATGGCCACGATCAGCCTGTTTGCGATCTCGCTTGGCGTGGCGGCTGGAGCGGCGAGGATCATGTACGCCCAGGCGCGCGACGCCACCGGCAAGCGGACTGGTCTGGCCGGTCTGTCAAAGCACGGTGCCCCCGGCGCCGCGCTGGTCGTGGTGCTCGTGATCTTTGCCGGCGCGCTGGTCGGACAGCAGCTGGCCGGTTCGACGGTCATCAACGCCACGTTCTACGCGCTGCAGATCGGCACCGTGCTGATCCTTGTCGCGTACGTGATGGCCACAGTCGGCGCGGTCTACTTCTTGTTCTTCAAGGGCGAGGCGAAGGCACCCCGCTGGCAGGTGGTGATCCCGATCCTCGGCGGTCTGTTTGTCTGCTACACGATCTACCGCAACGTGTTCGTCGGACAGGTGGGCACGTACGCCCGCTTGCCGTACATCGAGGTTGTCTACCTGATCGTCGGCCTGGTGGTCGTGTCTGTGGCGCCGGGGCTGGCCGGCCGGGTTCGCGCCGGGCTCAGCGCCAACTCGATGCCGTGACCCGGATCGCGTGCCAGCAACTGGCGCCGGTGCTCGGCGACCTGGCGGCTAATCGATCGATCGCGCTGGCGGCGATCCGCGAGGCGGTGGATGATGGCGCGGACGTCGTCGTCCTACCGGAACTGATCACCTCTGGCTACATGTTCGAGTCGCCGCAGGAGGCGGCAGCGGCCGCCATCAGTCCGGACCACGAGATCCTCGTCGAGTGGGCGGCGGAGGCGGCGCGCGCTGGCATCGTCCTCGTCGGCGGTTTCTGCGAGCTGGGTGACGATGGCCGGATCTACAACAGCGCCGCTGTGTTCGACCCGACGGGACTGCGCGCCGTCTACCGCAAGCTTCACCTCTGGGATCGCGAGAAGCTGGTCTTCACTCCCGGATCGGCGCTCCCGCCGGTACTCGACACCCGGATCGGTCGCGTCGCGGTGATCGTCTGCTACGACCTGGAGTTTCCGGAGCTGTGCCGTTCGGTGGCGCTAGCCGGAACCCAACTGTTACTCGTGCCCACCAACTGGCCGCTCGTCCCGCGGCCCGAGTACGAGCATCCACCCGAGGCGATGATCGCAATGGCCGCGGCGCGGGTCAACCGGATGGCGGTCGCCTGTGCAGACCGGTTGGGGCTCGAGCGCGGCCAGGAGTGGACCGGCGGGACGACGATCATCGGCGTCGACGGCTGGGTGGCCGCTGAGTCTCGCGCCCCGGGACTGGTGGCCGCCGACGTCGATCTCGCTGGCGCGCTCGACAAGCGCCTGACCGACCACGCCGACGTGTTTGGTGATCGCCGGCCCGAGCTCTACGCGGCCATCACCCAGCTAGGCATAAAGACCGACGGCTAGCGCTGGGCGGCGGCCTTTTCCGCCCATTGGTCGACGAGCTCGACCAGTGACTTTGTGCCCGGGCTGACGCGAACGCCTCGACGCGTTATCAGTGCGAAGAAATCAAAAAACGGCTCCACGAAGCTGACGCCATGGATGCCGGCCGGTAGCGTCGATCGGGCAAGCACAGCACGAGCGACAATAGTTGCGCCCAGTCCACGGCTGACCAGCTGCAGCGCCGTCTCCACGTGCTCGACCTCGATACGCGGCTCGAGAAGCACTCCGGCCTCTTGTGCTCGTGCGGCCAGCTGATGGCGCGTGGGATCATTGAACCCATATGTGATGTCGTAGAGGATCAGCGGCGACGCTCCCACCTGCGCGATGCTGACCGGCTCACCAATGTCGCGGCTGACGAACAGTACCTCGTCGCGGAACAGAGACTTGACCTCCAGGAGCGCGTCATCGACGGGGAGCACGACCAGGCCGGCTTCGAGCTCACCGGCCTGGACTGCGCGAGCCACATCGACCGAGTTCTGGCCGCGCATCCGCAGCCGTACATCGGGGTTGCGCTCGCAATACAGAGCGGCGAGCTCAGCGATCTCGTAATAGGGCGCATTCCGGAAGGTCCCGATCGTGACGACCCGGTCACGAGCCGCCTGCCTGCGCCCCACGGAAGCCAGCGCGTCGCCGGCGGCCTCGGTGACGCGCTCGGCATGACTCAGGAACACCCGTCCCGCACTGGTGAGGGTCAGCCCGCGGCCCGTCCGCGCGAACAGAGAGACGCCGAGCTCAGTCTCGAGCCGGCGGACCTGATCGGAGACCGCCGGCTGGGTGCAATGCAAGCGGCGAGCCGCCGCGTTAAACGAACCGAGTTCGGCGGAGGTACGGAAGTAAAGGAGCTGCTGCAGGGTCAAGGCGCTTCTTTGAAGAGGCTAAAGACATCTAAGCGTAGTTTTTCGACGTCCGCCGTCCTAGGCTGCGTTCATGAACGAGCCTCATTACCTCAAGGCCCCCTCGCCCCCCGCCCAGTCCCGCCCTGATCCGGCGGTCGCCGACCGGGTGTCAGAGATGCTGCGCACGATCGAGCGTGGCGGCGTCGACGCTGTGCGCGCATATTCGCGAGAGCTTGACGGCTGGGACCGTCCCAGCTTTGAGGTCACCCCCGATGAGATTGCCAAGGCAAGCGACTCGCTGCCAGACGCATTGAAGGAGAGCATCGCGTTCGCGCAGACCCAGATCCGGAACTTCGCCCAGCTGCAACGCGCCACGCTGACCGACTTCGAGGCCGAGACGCTGCCCGGCGTTTTCCTGGGCCAGCGCCAGGTTCCGGTTGACTGCGTCGGCTCATACTGCCCCGGCGGCCGGGTCCCGATGCTCGCCTGCGCGTTCATGACGGTGCTCGTGCCGAAGGTCGCAGGCGTCCAGACAGTCGTGGCGTGCTCGCCGCCGCGAGCCGCCGCGCTGCACAGCCCGACGTTGCACTCTATCGCGACCTCGGGCGCCGATCGGATCTTCGCCCTCGGCGGCGTGCAGGCACTGGCAGCGATGGCTTTCGGACTCCTCGATGACCGTTTGGCAGCCGTCGACATGATCGTCGGGCCGGGGAACGCGTTCGTGGCCGAAGCCAAACGCCAGCTGTTCGGCCGGGTGGGGATTGACTTGCTCGCCGGCCCCTCTGAGGTGGCCGTAATCGCTGACGAGACGGCCGATCCCGAACTAGTCGCCGCCGACCTGCTCGCCCAAGCCGAACACGGTCCCACGTCACCGGCGGTTCTGATCACCACGTCGGAGTCGCTCGGGGGCGCGGTGATCGCTGAGATCGCTCGCCAACTTGACGAGCTAGACCGCAACACAGGTGGCGCTGGAGATACGCCGCGCCGGGCCTGGACCGACCACGGCATCGTGATGGTCGCCGCCGATCGTGAACACGCCGCCACGCTCTCCGATGCTGTCGCTACTGAGCATCTCGAGGTTCACACCAGCGATGACGCCTGGTATCTCGAGCGGCTCCACAACTACGGCTCGATCTTCCTCGGCAGTCGCGCCACGGTCGCGTTCTCCGACAAGGCCATCGGCACCAACCACACGTTGCCCACCGGTCGCGCCGCCCGATACACCGGCGGCCTGTCAGTAGCCAAGTTCCTAAAAACGCTCACCTACCAGCGGATCGACTCCAACGAGGGCGTGCGCGCCGTCGCGCCCCACGTGGTCGAGATCTCTCGCGCCGACCTGATGCCGGCCCACGAAGCGACAGCAACGAAACGCCTCGAACGTCTCCACAAACGGTAAAGCTAGGCGCGAGCGGTGAAGGCCCCCCGTACAACAAATGCTTGCACGGCCGCTGCTGGCGGGACAGGTCGATGCAGAAGTCTCATCCGATGACCGCCGCGCTGCCGGATCCACGAACGAACAGGCACGACACGAGCCGCTGACGGCGTGCACTTCGCTGCCGCTTCGATCAGAACTGATCCCGAAGCAGTAGCCGCCGGCTCAGAGC
>JALYTU010000004.1 GCA_030854125.1 Actinomycetota bacterium
TCCTTTTACCGCGACGTGCACACCCAACACGGGGTCGAGCTGATGCTCGGTGAAGGAGTGCAAGCGTTTGAAGGCGACGGCAGGGTGACACGCCTGCGCACCGCCGACGGCCGTACCGTCGACTGCGACTTCGCCGTGGTGGGCATCGGGGTCGTGCCACGGGTCGAGCTCGCCAAGCATGCCGGCCTCGATATCGACAACGGCATTCTTGTCGACGAGCGGCTTCAGACCTCGACGCCCAACGTATTCGCGGCCGGTGATGTCGCCAACGCCTGGAATCCGTTCTACCAGCAGCGGGTCCGGGTCGAGCACTGGTCGAACGCGCTCAATCAAGGCCCCGCGGCGGCCCGCGCGATGCTCGACCAACCCGTCAGCTACGACCGAATCCCGTACTTCTTCTCTGACCAGTACGACATCGGCATGGAGTACTCCGGCTACGCGCCCGACCGGGCCGAGGTTGTCTTCCGGGGCGACCCCGCAGGCGGCGAGTTCGTGGCCTTCTGGTTGCAAGACGGGCGCGTGATCGCCGGCATGAACGTCAATGTCTGGGACGTCAACGAACACGTTCAAGCGCTGATCCGCTCGCGCCAGGCGGTCGACGTCACCGCGCTGACCGACTCCGACACGTCGCTTGAGTCGCTGGTCGGCGAACCCATCCCGGGAAGCTGAACGGAGGAACGAACATGGCACCGAATC
Organism: Actinomycetota bacterium; assembly: GCA_030854125.1. GTDB lineage: Bacteria > Actinomycetota > Thermoleophilia > Solirubrobacterales > Solirubrobacteraceae > Palsa-465. Next base: position 697 of record JALYTU010000004.1, read on the forward strand.
CGAACCTCGCGCGACTGCACGACGCGGGCGTGCTGATATGGCTGGACACGCTCTATCGCGAGCTGCTTCACACCGGCGACTTCGCGCGCTGATCCGCGACTCCGCGCGACCTCGAACCCGACGATCTTCGCCAAGGCGCTCACCGGTTCAGACCTATCCGACGAGCAGCTGCGAACGCTGGCCGCCGGCGGCGAGAGCGACCCCCAGGAGGTGTTCTTCGCGCTCGCGCTCGACGACGTCCGCGAGGCTGCCCGCGCGCTGCGCCCGTCGTATGACCACAGCGATCGACGCGACGGGTTCATCTCGTTCGAATGCACCCCCGACCTCGCGGATGACACCGAGGCCACGATCGCCCAGGCGACCGACTAGGTTTTCAACCGCGATCTGTTATCGGTAGGGGCCGGAAGCCTTATCGCCTGGGCGTTAAGTTTATTGGCGACAGGGCTGCTCGGGGACTTGCCGCAGGCGATCCTCGTCTACGTCACCACGAGGCTGTTTCGGGTGCGCGAGCTGCGATCGATTCTGCGCTTCGATCGGTTGGAGTTCGCGCTGTTGGCCGTGTCGTTTGGCGGGATCGAGCAGAGCGTTGTCGTAGCGATCGTGCTCTGCCTGGCAGATCGGACCCGTCAAGCCGCGCGAGCTGCGGATGTCGTACTTGGCCGCGAGCCGGGAACTGAGCACTGGATCCCGCCCGACGTCGGACGACCCACCAAGCAGCGTCCGGGCGTGGTCGTGCACCTGATCTATGCGCCGCTCTGGTATGGCAATGCCGACACATCAGGCTGCGGATCCGCGAGATCATCGACTCCGCGGACCATCCGGTGCAGGCGATCGTGATCGACGTCAACGGCATGTCCGACATCGACTACGCGGGAGCGCAGATGCTCGGCGGGCTCGCGACGGAGCTCGAACAGCGCGGGGTCACGACCGGCGTCGCGCGCTCCTCACACCTCGTCCATCACGACCTCAAGCACAGCAGACTGCTTGAAATCATTGGCTCGAACCACCTTTTCGCCACGGTCGAAGACGCGATCGTCTCGCTGGCCAAAGATGCCTAAACGGCGCGCGAGCGGACATGCCGAGCGACGCGCGCTTGACCGCCGAGTTGCTGATCGCGGCCAGCAGGGGTGTGACGGTCCGATCAGGAGAGCAATTGAACGAGTCGAGCCAGTTCAGCCTCCGGGAGCGCTCGCTCGATCAGCGGGAAGAGCTGGCGCTCCTCGCGCCGCACGTGCTCATGAAGCTGCTCTCCGAGGCTGTGGAGCACACCAACGCCAGGGCCGTCACCCGCGAGGTCATAAGCGAATCGGCGAATGCGGATGTGATCGATCAGGACGCGCGTGACGATAGGCCGATCGAGGTCGCCAAAGCCGGCGTAGCTGGGGAGCAGGATCTCCTCCTCCTCGCGGAAGTGGCGCTGTCCATCAGCTCTCCAGTAGTCAAGAAAGGCGTCGCGTGTAGTCGTGGCCGTTTTCTCGGTGGCGCGCTTCAGGCCCTGCGCCAGCACCAGAGCGTGGTGATGGTCGCGCGAGAGCGCAGCGAGAGCGTCATGGCGCTTCACGGCCAGCCCTAGCCTTGCTCGTGCCCGACAACGTGCCCTTGACCGTCGAAGAAGAACGCGGTCGTCGGCAGGTCGAACTGCGAGCGGACTCGCTTGGCGAGCCGATGCTCACGCCAGTTCTCGCTCTCGCTGCCCTGCGCGTGGAGCCTTAGCACCATGAGGTCGGCGTCGAAGTCCGCCAGCGCGTCAGCGATCGCGGTGACCTGGTCCTCGTCGCCTACCACCCCGCGAGGCTCTAGGCCATCGGCGTGCATATGGTCAAAGACCGTCCGCAGACGTTCCTGCGCGGAGGCGCGCGCGGGGTCGATATCGCCGGTCAGCGATTGCAGCCGAGTGGTCAACGTCGGGGCGACGACGTAGACCTCGGCCTGCTCGACGAGTGGACGGATTAGCTCGGGAATCTCGTTGGCCTGGGCCAGATTCTCGTCCGTGACCATCAGCACACGCGGCCGCATGGGATCTACTTCGGCTGGGAGCCGCGACCTTTGGGCGTTGCGGCGTGAGTCCGACACGGCTGCACCCTCATAGAGAGCCACCGATGCCGGCGACAGCGTCATGTCGCTGAGTCGCTGACGCTCCGGCATCGGACGCGTCCGGCTGGACAGCGCGTGAACGACCGTCAGCATGACGACGGTCGTCATCGCGATGTACACGGCGAAGGCGACGCCGAGCACCCACCAGGAGTTGACCAGGGCCAGCAGCGCGACCGCGCCGGTAACGATCAGCACCGCCGCCGTGAAGATCAGGAACATGACGAGGCCCAGGCCGGTGTCATCTACAGGTTCCCAGGCCCCGTCGCTGAGCGTTGACCGGACGCCAGAGTTAGGTGTGTGCTCGATCCGTTCGTCGGAATCGATCTGGAGCTGCGCGGCCGCAGCGAAGGTCGGCTCATCGAGGGTCGGACAGATGGTCACCGGAAGCTCCTTCTCTGAGGCTTTTTACACTACCTATGGAAGAAACTACCAGCGGCTTCTTGTTTTTACAAGTAAGCGTGTGTAAAGACTTTCGCCGGCGCAACACCTGAAACTGACCTCGTCGCCCGAGCTCCTGTACCGTCCTATCGCCATCGCCATCGCCATCGCCATCGCTGAGCCGTCCGGACGCGGGCGCGGTCGGTGTCGGCAATCTAGTTCAGCCTCCAAGCGCTCGCTCACGATCATCAGCGGCCGCCTGGGCGAGCTGTCGAACGCGTGCTAGCCGCGGATCGTTTCGCGAGCCCGCAAGCTTGAGCTCAACCAGCGAAACCCCCGCTCGCACGACGGCATCGCCGCACTGCGGCAGTCATCGCTTCGCCGCGCGCACCTCCGCGGACTTGGGCGCTCGCATCGGCGGCCAGTCGAGCCGCCTGGCCGCCAGCCTCGACGATGGCCACGACCGGATCAGCTGCCGCCTGCAGCGCGCCTCCGGAGTCTTGCTGCGTGGCCAGGCTCCGGCGCCGACGTTGCACGCGAGGACCTCCCGGTACGCCGCGGCGTCTGTATCGGCCAGCGATAATGCTGTGTGCCGGACGGAAGCAGCGCGGTCACTGCGCTCCGTTATCACGCCGGGGTCCGGTGGTTGCTGGCCGAGCGTCACGGCGCTGCCGTTTCCACCCAAGCCGCGGCCAGGCCGCACGTCCATGCCAGGCTTGGACCGGCACCTGGTGTCGGCTCGGATGACGCGACGCGCTGCATCACCTCCGCCAACCGCAGCTCCTCGAAGTCCACCCTGACGAGATGCTCGCAGCTCGACTCACCGACGGGCCAAGAATGTACGGTTCAAAACGATCCATCTGACTAGGAAGGCCGCGGGAAGGGGTCAATCTGGAGCAGTCCGCGCCGGAGATGCACTGAGAGGTATCGCAATCCGCGAGCCCCGGCCAGGATCCGGCGGCGAGTTTGCTTTTTGATCACCAAAGCGTCGTGGACATGAAGCGAATGCTCTACTCCGTCGAGAATCGCGAGGCCTGAGCCTTCTATCACGAGAATCAGGACGTCACGTTCTGCGTTGATATGGTCGGCCACTCCGTCGCCGGGGGCCCAGCAGAGCAATGTCGCGTTGAGGTCCTCGCTGGCCATGCCCCAGACCGGGCCGTTGCCCTGCGGGAGCCTCAGATCGATCGGCTCGCTCTCGTCGTAGTGATCCAGACGTCCATCGCGCATCAGGTGTCGCCGCCGTATCCTGGGACGGGAGCTAGGGCGCGGGAACGATCCGCATGTACGGCAGGGGCTGCTCCCAGCCGTCGGGGTAGCGCTCCTTGGCTTTCTCATCGGTCACGGAGCCGGCGAGGATCACGTCCTCTCCCGGTTGCCATTGCGCGGGCGTTGTGAGGTGATGCTCGGCGGTGAGCTGCAGCGAGTCGATCACGCGCAGGACCTCGTCGAAGTTTCGGCCGGTGGTCATGGGATAGATCAGGACGAGCTTGATCTTCTTGTCCGGGCCGATGACGAACACGTTGCGCAGCGTCGCGTTCTGGGCCGGGGTACGGGCGGTCGGCTCGCCCGACACATCAGCCGGCAGCATCCCGTAGGCCTTGGCGATCGAGTAGTCGGTGTCGGCGATCATCGGATAGTTGGGAGCGGTCCCGTGGGTCGCCGCGATATCAGGCGCCCACTTCTCGTGGTTCTCGACGGGGTCGACCGAGAGCCCGATGATCTTGGTGTTTCGGCGATCGAAGTCCGGCTTGATCTTGGCCATGTACCCGAGCTCGGTCGTGCAAATCGGCGTGAAGTCCCGAGGGTGTGAGAACAGCACTGCCCAGCTTTCGCCGATCCAGTCGTGGAAGTCAATCGTGCCTTCGGTCGTGTCCGCCTGGAAGTTCGGCGCGCTGTCGCCGATCGTCAAAGACATGGTGGGCTCCTAGTGTGTGTCGGTCTGATTGACCCAAAAGCCGAGCGGAAATTGGGAGATTAGAGGGAATACGGTACCTCAAGTGCGTCGCGTCTAGGCTCTCGCGTCCCAGGCCCAGAGCGGCTCCCGGGATCACGGTTGCGGTTCGGTGAAGAACACCTCCGTGTGCACGCGTGCGAGTGGCGCGCCGAGCACGTCGGCGGCGGTCGCACACGCGAGCACGAACCCCGATCCGCCGGCGATGAACACGTCGTGGCCGTCGAGGTTCTGGTACAGGGTGGGCAGCAGCTCGGGAATCCGTCCGTGCGGCGGCGGCCCTGCGCCTCGGGTCAGGGTGCGGATGAAACAAAGCCGCGGATGTCGTGCCTGCCATGCCTCGAAGCGCTCGGCGTCGATCACGTCCGCTTCTGTGCGCGCGGAGAAGATCAAGGTCAGCGATGAGCGTACGCAGGCCAGCACTGCCGCCTCGAGCAGCGCCCGGATCGGCGCTAGCCCCGATCCGGCCGCCAGGAACAGGGCAGGGGCCGTCGAGGTCGGGTCATCCACGAACGTCCCGTAGGGACCGGAGATTTTGACCTGCTCGCCGACTCGGAGCTCGTGCACCCAGGTGCTGGTCTCTCCGCCGGGCACCCGCGTCACCAGGAGCGAGATCAGGCCGTCCGTCCGCGGCGCATTGGCGATCGAGTATGACCGCGGCAAAATGTTGTGGTCGCGTTCCTCCAGGAGCACGTACTCGCCCGGCAGGTACTCAAGCGTGCCGGCGACCGGGCGTAGCAATAACTCAACGATCGTGGGGGTGTGACGCTCGATGCCGAGCACCTCGTAGGGCTCCTCGAAGCTCATCGGCTCAGCCATCCAAGCAGCCGAGGGATCAGCCCATGCGTCAACCAACACGCACCAGCTCAGCGAGGACGACGGCGTTGTTGTGCTCCCGGTCGCGGGCGGCGTAGAGGATCGTGACCGGTCTCTCCCTTGCGAGGTGGCGGAGTTTGTCAACCCGCTCGAAGTCGTCAGTCAGCTCGTCGCGGTAGCGAGCGCCAAACTCCTCAAACCGCTCCGGGACGTGATCGAACCAGGTGCGCAGCTGATCGCTTGGCGCCAGCTCACGCGCGCACTCGTCGAGCTGGGCGCGCTCCCGTGTGACTCCGCGCGGCCACACGTGATCGATCAGTACGCGGTAGCCGTCGCCCGAGTCAGCGGGGTCGTAGATCCGCTTGATGCGCACGTCGGTCGTTCTCCCGCCTCACTCGCCCGGGTAGGTGACGACACGACCCCAGAGGCTCTTGGTGCCCCAAATGCCGCGCCGTAAGCACTCGAGCTGGACGATCTGTGAGTGGTCGACGAACAGGTTGACCTCGGGCCCGTAATTCTTGATGTACCAGCCAAACACCTCGGGGTCGGCGGCCTCAAACATCACCTTCTCCAAGCCCAGCTCCCGGGCAATCTTTGCGACGACGTCGGTGCGCCAGGTGGTGACCTCTTCGGTGATTCCCTCGGACTCGATCATGATCATGTAGGCCCCGGCTTCAAGGCAGCGGCGCGCGAGGTTGATCGCGTAGCCAACATCGCGGGTGCCCTCCTGCGCGAGCTCCGCCGGGGTGGTCGCCCCGCCGGCGCCGAACTGGATCCCGACCTCGGGCTTGGCCTTCAGACCGGCGTGCTGGACGCGCTCTACCAGCCGGAGGATGTCGTCGGTAGGGATGCTGATGAAGCCGGCGGAGATCTCGAGGATGTCGAACCCGACGCGCGCCACCTCGTCGATATAGCGATCGACGGCTTCGGGGCCGTACGTGAGGACGTGCTCGATGAACCCGCCGGTTGAGACGAGCACGTCGTGTTCATGGGCGATCTCGATGATCTGCCTGAGTGCGGACTGGGGCATCAACGTGAACGACCCACCGGCGAACTTGAGCGCGTCGACGTGCTCGCCCATCGTGTCGAGCACGTCGTTGAGGTAGCGTGGCCCCATGACCGAGTAGTAGGGGCCGCGGATCTCGGTCACGCCGCGGCTGCGTGGCTTTGGCGGGCGCTCATTGGCGCGCAGGAACGGAAAGGAGAGCTCGGCTGGTGGGCTCAGTGTCGCGGTGGTCATGTGTATCTCCTTGGTTGTGAGTGAAGCTCAAACGACGTGGTGGGTTGTACGCAGATGTGCGATCACTGTTGGGTCGTCTGACTCGAGCCGCTCGATCGGGTCGCCGCTGTATGCGCAGAGGGCGATGACTGCTCGCGCGCTCGAGATCGAGACGATCCGCCAGCGACCTCCGGAGGCCGTCCAGCTCTCGAGGTTTCTAAGCAGGTGTTTGCGGTGGGTGGCCATGGATCAGATCCCTCCTCTCCGAAGGTCCCGGGTTGGATCGGGTAAGGGGCCGGTCGCCCCATTGGCGGCCGTAGCTCGAGCTTTCCGGCTCGGCAGGCACCGATCGGGGGCGATCGCGAGAATCGCGCGACACGACGGTGACGGCGCATGGTGGGTCTCGCAACAGAGCGCGAACGAGGCTGGGATGCAACAGCCGCCCGAGCCGCCCTCGATGGGTTGAGCCGAGAACGAGTACATCGGCGGTCTCTGAGAGCGCCAGCTCACGCAGTCCCCGTACCGCGGACTCGCATCTGAGCGGGAGGAACGTGACCGCGAGGCCAACAGGCAGCGTTGCACGCGCTTCGGCGAGCACTGCATCCGCGTCCTGGCGCACGAAGATGCGGTGATCGCCGTTGGCGATCCGGGTCGCGCGTGGTTCGAACGGAATGCTGGCGAGTGACTCCGGCGGGAAGGCACATGCCACGAGCAGCTCGGAGCCCGGTGAGCGCGCCAGCAGAGCGCTGAGGGCAAGGGCGTCGTTGCCGGCCGGCGAGCCGTCGAATGCGACGAGCACCCGGACTGTCGCCGCCTGAACCGATCTGGACGTCTCGGCCGGCCGGTTGTCGGCGAGCTCCAGGGTCCGCGGGGCGCGAATGACAAAGGCGTTTTGTGCTGTCGGGGTGTGGGTGGTCATCGGCTGCTCCATTCATCTAAAGGCCGCGCCTTAATGAGCAGCGGCATAAGCTCGTCGACTCCGAGGTCGTCCAGACGTCTTACCGCCTCGACGATTTGTGAACGCACCGCAGAGTCGATGTGACGTGCTGCGAGCAGATCGAACTTCGCCTGCACGGTGTCCCAACCCATCGGCCGGGTGTGGAAGCCCTCGTAGTCGTGCTGCTCGCGCTCGAGCGCACGCCCGTCGCGCAGATGAAGCCGCACGCGAGCGCTGTGCTGCGCCGGAAAGCGCCGTGTCAGGTCGGGGGCGGCGCGTACCCCGACGCGGCGCAGAAGATGCTGGACGTCGTCGGCGAGGATCCGCTCGGGAAGGTACTGCTCCGGGAGCACCTGGCCGTCGAGCAGCGCCACCGCGAGCAGGTAGGGCAACGAGTGGTCCGCCTCTTCCTTGGAGCGCACCCGCTGCTTGTCGCCCTCCTCGCCGCCGCCGATGATGTCGTAGGCGACCTGAAACGTGTCCAGCTCGATCCATTCGACCTCGCGGCCCGTCAGCCCGTGCTCGGCGCGCAGCTCGAGTAGCGCCTCGATCGCTGACTGCGAATGGATCTCGGCGTTGTAGCGCTTGAGGATCGTGCGCCGAACCGACTCGAGGTCCTCTTGCTGCCAGTCGATCTCAAACGGCCCTGCGATCGCGTCGCTAAAGCCCTTGTTGCCCTCGAACACCTCGCGCGGGCCGGTGATGCCGCGCATCGCCAGAAACGCTGCGTGGGTCGCCGCCGACGCCATCGCCGGGTAGGCAAGTCCCTTCCAGTGCGACAGCTCGCCGGTCCGGGTCACCCGCAGCGCGTTCAGCGACGTGCCGGCGATCGCGATCGCATTCGCTGCGCGCCGCTCGTCGAGGCCCAGCGCCCGCGCCACCCCGGCCGCGACCGCGTAGGCGCCCTGCGTCGTGTGGTCGAAGCCCTTGGCACGCACTGGCGCCACCTCGGACAGGCGATTTTGGACCTGGTAGGCGACCGCCAGCGCCGTCAATAGGGTGCGGCCGTCGGCGTGGGCGTACTCGGCGGCAGCGAGTACTGGCGCGAGGTTGTCGCTCGGATGGCAGGTCTCGCCCGGCGCCAGATAGGAGTCGTTGAAGTCCAGGTAGCGGACGAGCGCACCGTTGTACAGCGCCGCCCGATCGGGGGCGCTCTGTCCGCCGCCGATCAGCGTCGCCAGCGGCTCTCCTCCAAACTCCTGCACCTGCTCGCGGATCATCCGAACTGGCTCGCCGTCGAGCGCGCCGAGCGCCACGCCGAGTGCGTCGAGCACCCGCAGCTTGAGCTGCCCACGCGCCGGCTCGGAGATGTCCTCCCAGCGCGAGCCAGTGACAAACCCGGCGAGTTGCTCGACCTGGGTCGGATGTCCGGCCCACGCGCGCCAGTGCGCGTTCTCGCCGGCAGCCGCCCCTGATGTCCGTGCGGTCATGGCGAGGCACCCGCTGCCTGCTCAGCGGGCAAGCGTTCGTCGATGCTTTCACGAGCGGTATCTGCGTGCTCGCGCGGCGGCCGGGCTTCGTCTGACCCGGCCCCAGGCGCGATTGCTTCCCGTACCTGCACGGAGCCGACTTCGTAGCTCACTTCGGGTGCGAGAGCGCGGCCGATGAAGCAGCGATCGTGTGCTGCGTGTGCCGCGGCCTCGTACTCCGACTGACGCGTGACCTCGCCGCCGAGAATCGTGGGGCTGACGTGTATGCCCGCGAACTGGGCTCGCCCTGGGATGCTGGTCACGGTCCCACTCGCGTCGACCGTGAGCGAGTCGACCGGAAGCTTGGCGCGATCCAGAATCGCGAACAGCGTCGCTGTGTAGCACGACGACACGGCGCTGACCAGCAGCTCCTCGGGATTTGTCCCGACACCGCGGCCACCCATTGAAGCCGGGGCGGAGAGCTCGAGCGCGAGGTCGTCGGTGAGGATCTCTCCCCCGCCGTCGCGTCCGGTTCCCGACCATCTCAACTCAATCTCGAAGCGCAGCTCGTTCATGGGGTCGTCTCCTTTGTCTTCTGCTTGCTTAGCGTCGTGGTGCGTCGGCGTTCTTACCTCGCGGCGTGAGGACGCTCGGTGTCGTGACCGCGGACCGCGCCGGCTGGCGAGCGAGCCGGGGACGGCCGGCGTGTGCGTCATGGATCAGGCGAACGACGGCCTCAAGCATGCGGTCATCGGCGCGGCGAGCCCGCCCCGTCAGGTGACGGATCTGCTCGTTGCCCTGCTGGGTAGACACGACTGACCCTCAGTCGAGTTCCAAGAGGCGGCGCCCGAGACGAGCGAGACGCCTGGTCGCCGCCCGGCCTACCGGGCGCGTTCGAGTGTCGAGCGGCGCGACAGATTGCCGCGGTGGAAGCTTCACGGTCGGGTCGAGCTGTCTGGCCGCCAGGGCGGCGCGGATGTGCCAGTCGTGGACCGTCGATCGTACCGGCTCGCCCCAGGTACGACCCTCCAGAATCCACTCGTCCTCGCTAGCACCGCGCAGCAGGAATAAGCCCGAGTGGAAATCCAGCCGCACCAGGCCGGGGCTGATCTGCCCGACCCCCGGCTTGGTCTGCATGTGGGTCGTAAGGCCAAGCGTTCCCGCGAGACGCGCGAGATCCGCGTCACTCATCGCGTTCCTGAACGTGACCGAGAACAGCGTGGCCCGCTCGCGCGCTCGTCCGGGGCTGTCCGGTGATGCGGCGCGCATCTCGTTCGCGATGGTGCGGGGCTCTTCGTGAGGTTGAGCGCGCGCGTGCCATGATCGGGGCGGCGCGCTGCTGGTCGGTATGGGGGTCGAGATGCTCACAGCGCCGTCACCGGCCTCGTGCGTGCCTGCGGTCGAGCTTCGAGGCGAATATCGGGCACGGCGAGTGTCGGTCGCGATCGGCGATACGCCGGCGGCCGGCGATCACGTGCACGATCGTCAGCACGACGACGGCGGTCATGATCACGTGGATCGCAAAACCGAAGCCGAGCACCCACCACGTCCCAACCACCGCGATCAGGGACTCTCCGGAATAGGCGGTAGAGCTGCTTGACGTCCGCGAAGCCGCGCTCAGGCGTCGGGTGGCGGCAGTCCACGGGGCAGACCTCAGTGCAGCTCGCGTCCTTGACCCCATGCACGGCTCGTTGATCACGCAGGTCACGGGGCTCCTTTGAGGGTTTTTTACACTGCCTATGGAAGAAATTATCACCGGCTCATCGTTATTGCAAGCGACTCCAGAGGGGGGTTAAGGGGGGCGACCCATGATCGTCTTGCCGAGGGCGCTTCTTGGCCTGCAAATAGAGCGTCGATCCCAGATCGGCTGGACCAGCCGTGAACGCCGATTGTCGATCTGATGTGTCCGTTTTGTGTCCGCGTCGGTCGCGCGAGCGGCCGTGCTGACGATCAGAAAGCTGGGCTCGAGTCGTGCTCAGCGTCATTACTACGAGCAGCAGGTCGCGGTTGGCTTGGAGGATTACTACGCCGGCCGGGGGGAGGCCCCGGGCGTGTGAGACCCAGCGGGACCCGACTGAAGCCCTCGGAGCGCTGCACCGGGCGATGACCCGCAGCGTCCAAGCTCAGTCCGGTTCCGTGCGCCCCGTCAAGATGGTCCGGAAGCCCCGACCCTCACCGTGGCATCCACCTAGGACGCTGAACCTGGACGTGCCAGCTCGAGACTCCGTGAACCGGTCGGCCGGGTAAATGCCCCATCGTGTATCCGGCACGGTGGTCCGGGACATGCTCACTACACGTCAAAGTCGTACCGCGCCGAGCATGACGAATACACTCTGTTCATGACGGAAAATGAAGACCCTAGAGGGCTTCAGCAGGATCCCCAGAGCGCGGCCAGCCAGGTCGCTCAGTTTAGTATCGGAGCCGAGGTACACACCGGCGACGATGAGGTCTGCGGGGAGCTGAGCCGGGTCATCATCGACCCCATCGCTCAAGCGCTCACCCACCTCGTCGTCGCGCCCAAACACCACGGGGGGCTAGGCCGCATGGTGCCTGTCGAGCTCGTCGAGGCGGGCGGCGATCAGATCCGACTGCGATGCACGGCAGGTCAGTTCCGCGAGCTGGACGACGCTCAGGACGTCCAGGTCTTGCCGGCGAGCAGCAACGTATGGGGCTATGGATCTGGCCAGGCGCTTGCCTGGCCGTATTACGGGCTCGGAATGGGCGCAGGCGGGATGGGAGGGATGGCCGCTGGCGGGATTGGCGGGATCGACCTGGGGGGCGGGCCCCAGCCGATTCTCACCGACCGCATACCGCTCGGAGAGGTCGAGGTGTGTCGAGGCGATCAAGTGCACGCTAGCGACGGCTGGATCGGTTCTGTCCAGGGCCTGGTGATCGACCCCCATGACCATCATGTAACCCACGTCCTACTGCAGGAGGGCCACTTGTGGGGTCGCAAGCAGGTCGCCATTCCGATCGGAGCAGCAGCGCGAGTGGAGAGCGAGATCCGAGTGAAGCTGACCAAGCAGCAGGTGCACGATCTGCCATCGGTCGGTCTGAGCTCGACTCCCTGACCAGGACGACGGCCCGTGGCGCCTCCGGGCTGTTTCATTGACGAACAGCAGTCCGAGCGGCCCCTCCCCGTGGGATCAGGCGCCAACATAGCAAGCGCTGGTGCCTGGGAGTTTGCGCTTCGGACTGACAATCGCGCGAAGCTGCGGGGAGCATTCCTCAAGTGCCCATACGGGGCGGTACTCCTCTCACCGCTTCGTCGACACTGGAGTACAGGTGGTTGGTGCCGATCCGTTTTAGCAGTCCGCTGCGAGCGAGGTTCTCGATCAGGTGGCGGCCGGGCCTGGCTACGGCGAACGCGACACGCTGGCGATCGAGCTCGTCGAGCAGGTCTCGCAGGGCGCGTACACCCGTGAAGTCGATGTCGTGCATCCCGACCACGTCGAGCACGAGTGCGTGTGGGCGGTTCGGCAGGTGGCTTAGGGCCGAAGTGATCTGGGCGCGGAAGTGGTCGGCGTTGGCGAAATAGAGCGGCGCAGCGAACAGGATCACGAGGACGCCGGGCACCTCGATCGGCCGTCGATCGGATTCGAGTGGCTCCCAGCTCGTGGTGCCGGGAATGCGAGCCATGATGTGTGCCTGCGGACGAGCGTTGAGGCGGGTGCGGTCCAAGATGGCGAGTCCCACGGCAACCACAACGCCCTGCTTCACTCCGATCAATGCCACCGTGAGGAGCGTCACCACGGCGAGCCCGAACTCCCACACGTCGAACCGGAGCACCGCGGCGAGGTCGCGGAGGTGGAAGATGCGGATAGCGATGAAGATCAGCACGGCCGCCAGCGTGGCCAGAGGCATGTTCTGCAACAGTGCACCGGCGGGGACGAGCATCACGACGACGGCCGCGGCCACCAGCCCTGCGAGCTGTGTCCGACCGCCAGCTGCCGACACCGCAGCGGTGCGAGGAGGGCTGGCGTTTACGGCAAACGAGCCGGCCACGCCAGCGAGGACGCTGCCGGCACCTACGCCTAGGAAGTCGCGGCCCACGTTGGCCTCGTAGCCCTGTCGATCGGAGAAAGCACGGGTGGTGGCGGCCGACTGGATGATCACCACCAACGCCACCACGGCGGCGACGGGCAGGATGTTGGCGACTGCGGACCAGGACAGCTCCGATAGTCCAAAGCTCGGCGCGCGGTGGGCGATGGTTCCGAGCACGGCGACGCCGTGCTCGGATAAGCCGAACACGGTGACGAAGACGGTGGAGCCGATCAGCCCGAAGAGCGCACCCGGTGCGCGCCGGTGGACCCGGTGGGAAGCGGCGATGCTAAGGATCACGGCAATGCCGATCCCAAGCGTCCAGCCATTGGTCGTGGGCAGGTGGTGTAAGACTGCGCTGATGCGGTGCAGCGTGGAGCCGCCGGTGGCGGGCAGGCCGAGCAGGTCGGGCAACTGGTGGACCACGATGATCACCGCGACTCCGGCGAGGAACCCGGTGATGATCGGGGCGGAGAGCAGGTCGGCAATCCACCCGAGGCGCAGGATCCCAACCAGGCTCACGAGGAGGCCCACGATCACGGCCAGCAACCCCACCAGGGCGACGTAGCGGGGTGATCCGGTCGAGGCCAGATGGGCGACGCCGACAGCGAACAGCGGCGCGATCGTGGAGTCCGCACCGACCGACATCTGCGGGTTAGAGCCCAACAGCGCGAACATCACGCTGCCGGCGATGAAGGCGTAGAGGCCAGTCAGCGGGGGCATGCCCGCTAGCCGGGAGGTGGCGAACTGCTCGGGAACGGCGATCACGAGCAACGCGAGGCCGGCAAGCGCGTCGCGGCGAAGCCAGGCGCGCCGGTAGCCGCGCAGCGAGGACAACACGGGCAGCGACGTCACGGCCGTGCGAGAGCGCCCGAGGGACGGCGGCGCAGTCACGGGCGGTTTGACCGCGGGGGGACGTCTGTCCAGCTCAAGCCAGCCTCGCGTCCTTGACAGCGCCGCGACGCACGGAAGCGACCATGCAGACGGTGACGCCCACCATCAGTCATCGGTGTCGTCACCGTGTTGGCCGGCGAGCTCAGCCGGACGACGTCCCGTACTTCTGCGGAAATAGCGCTTCTGCGAACGCGATGTGCTCAATCGCAGAGGATGCCACGCTCGCACCGCTAGCCACGGCCGGGGAACACCGCTGCTATGCCCCGGCGGGTCGGATCACCACCGCTCAGTCTAATTGCCCGGCACCATGATGGCCACCGTCGCGCTGTCGACGTCGATCGCGCGTAGCGCTGCAGATAGCGCAGCGCGAGCAACTTTGAGTAGAACCCGCGATATCGAACGAGCTCTTGACCGTTGGTTAGACAGACGGCCCAGCCGCTTTGGGTAGGGCACATTGTGAGCGAGAGTGCGGGCATTGGGGTTTGGCGTTCGTCGTGCTCAGTAGCCCCAGCCCGGGCCCCAGGCGACGAACGGGCTGAGCCGGGGCTGCCGCGCCCGATCCTGCCGGTTCATGGGCGCTCGCCAGTGGCGTCGGTGTGGCGCGCCCACCGGTGGCGCTGCTCGGCCAGCTCCGAGGAGGGAACAATCAGTACGGCTCGATCGGCGTGCTGGATCACGGCGTGGGACACGCTGCCGAGCAGAAAGGACTTCATGCCACCCAGGCCGCGCGTGCCGAGCACGATGACGTTGGCGTTCACGTCCGCCGCCACCGTGAGGATCGCATTCGGGACCCCGCCGTGCCCGCTTGCGGTGTGCGGTTGGGCGTGCAGACCAGCGGCCGTCGCCCGTTCCGCGCCGTTGGTTGCCGTTTGGAGAGCCGCCTGCTGGTTGGCCGCGTCGATCTTCTCATCGTCGTCGAAGGGGATGGTCGGGCCTATGGCCATACCCATACCCATACCCATACCCATCGCGCCGCTGCGGATCATGCCGTCGAGAAACGGCTCCCAGATCGTGAGCACCGCCGCCTCGGCGCCCTCCATCAGTCCAGCGGCGTGGTCAATCGCCGCCTGCGCGTTAACCGACCCGTCGTAGCAGACTAGGATCATCGCGTCAGGTCCCGAATCGTGGGTTGACAAGCATGGCGTCTCGGACTCGTTTGGGCGATCATCAAAGCCCCAACAGGCGGCGGCGGATCCGGGCAAGGTATTTGTTCGCGCCCCGGCCTGGTGCAGGCGTCTGGGTCTCGGACGATCTGGCGATGAACCGCTCGGGACGGGTCGCAGTCGGTGCGAGCAGGTGGGCGGCGTCAGCGGCGAGCAGTTGCCATTCGTGCACGATCTGCGTTGCTGGGCGACCCCAGGTCCGGGCTTCGAAGACCCATCGTCTCTGCTCTGCGCGGCGTTTCAGAAACGGGCCAGAGAAGTGGTCAGGGCGTACGACGCCGGGACTGTTGGGGCTTGGGCGCATCTTGGGATCCATTTGAGTTGTCAGGTCGAGCGTGTGCGCGAGCAACCCAAGGTCGCTGTCGCTCATCGCGCTGGCGAACGGGACCTCAAAGAGCTGGATCCCTCCGCGCGCTCGGGCTCCGGCAGCGAGCGCCGGCCCCCGCCGGGGACCCAGACGAGCCGCCCGACTCCGCGCCGCCGCGGACCCGGTTGGGCTGGGCGAATGCCTCGGTCTTGCTGTGGATGCGTCCGTGGTGCTCATCGGTCGTCTCCTTTACACGGAGCGGATGAGCGTTTTCGTCACGATCCGCGTGCGAGCCGTTGTTAGCTCCTGTCCCCTTAGCGTCATCTGCGGCGCGGGTCTTACGTCGTTCCGCAGCCATCGCTCAAATCGAGAGTGGGCAGTACGAGACATCATTGACAAGCGCGCCAAACCACGGCGCGGGGCAGCCCACCGGTCGATGTCTGGCGGAACATGTGTCCAACGTAAGACCCCGCCGCGGGGGACGCTAGAGCAGATGTGGTTACTCGCCGAACCGGTAAGCTTCCAGCCGGTCCGCCTCGGGGCCCGGCCCATCGACGTCGCGGAGCCGCGACGGAATCAGAACGGAACTCGGATCATGCTCTGCTACTCGTGTGCTTCACAGGGGATTGATCAACCGGCCGTCGCGCTGTGCCGCCACTGCACAGCCGGACTCTCCTGCGCCAGACGGCCGCACACTTCACTTCGAACAGCCTGTTGGCCAGCTGTCATCACGACACCTGGGACGTGATAGAGCTGCCCACGGTTCCTGACACGTATCGTCGCGCTCACGTCGAGACTCGAGGTATGCGGTTCGAATCGAATTAGTGGACGCCCCCGGCGAAGCTGTCCGGCCCTCGATGGCGCCCCACCCCGTCACGACGCGTCACCTCGGCGCGGACTACGGTGATGTGCTGATGCCGGCATGCGTCTGGTGGGCGCCGCGGCGGGCAAGCCGGTAAGTTTGGCTGCCGTGATAGGAACCGACCCCCCCGATCAGGCGAAAGCGCTGCACCAGCACGGGGCTGACATCGCGGTGCCGGACCTGTCCTAGCTGCTTGGAGCCTCGTGATCCATCATCCGATTTTTTCGGTGGACCCGTGGTCGCTGTGCGAGACCGCGCTGGATCTTGACGTCCTTGACCAGGCGGGATCGTTGTTCGCGCTCGCCAACGGTCACATCGGGCTGCGCGGCAACCTTGACGAGGGTGAGCCGCCCGGCCTGCCCGGTACCTATCTGGACGGTTTCTACGAGCAGCGGCGCCTGCCTTACGCCGAGGGCGGGTACGGCTATCCCGAGGCGGGGCAGACGGTAGTGAACGTGACTAACGGCAAGGTCATTCGCCTGCTGGTCAACGACGAGCCGTTCGATGTGCGCTTCGGTGAGCTTGAGAGCCACGAGCGTACGCTCGACTTTCGCGCCGGAGTGCTCCGTCGTCGCGCCGAGTGGTGCTCGCCGACGGGTCAGCGAGTGCGAGTCTCGTCGGTCCGCCTGGTGTCGTTCGTGCAGCGCGCGGTCGCGGCGATCGCGTATGAGGTCGAGCCGCTGGACGCCCCCGCGCGGCTGGTGGTGCAGTCAGAGCTCGTGGCCAACGAGCCGATGCCGGCCACCGAGGCCGATCCTCGAGCGGCGGCGGAGATTGACTCGGCGCTGCGCCCAGAGCTTCACTTAGACCACGAGGACCGCGCCGTGCTGGTCCACATCACCCGGCAGAGCGCGCTGCGGGTCGCCGCTGCGATGGACCACATGGTGGAGGGTCCGGAGGGCACCGAGACCGCGACCGAGAGCCACGAGGACCTCGCGCGGGTGACGATCACCGCCGACCTCCAACCAGGTCAGCGGCTGCGGGTGGTCAAGCTGCTGGCCTACGGGTGGTCAAGCCAGCGCTCAACGGCGGCGCTGCGCGACCAGGTCTCCGCGGCGTTGGCCGAGGCGCGGCACACCGGCTGGGACGGGCTGTTGGCCGGCCAGCGCGACTACCTGGACGACTTCTGGGAGCGTGGCGACGTTGAGTTGGAAGGCGACGCCGAGCTTCAGCAGGCCGTGCGCTTCGCGCTCTTTCACACCCTGCAGGCGGGCGCCCGCAGCGAGCAGCGCGCGATCGCCGCAAAAGGGCTGACCGGCCCCGGCTATGACGGACACACCTTCTGGGACACCGAGACCTTCGTCCTGCCGGTGCTGACCTACACCGCCCCGCACGCCGCGGCCGACGCGCTGCGCTGGCGACACTCAACGCTGGAAATGGCGCGCGAGCGCGCCAAGCTGCTGGGTCTAAAGGGCGCGGCGTTTCCTTGGCGCACGATCGACGGGCAGGAATGCTCGGCGTATTGGCCGGCCGGAACCGCAGCCTTTCACATCTGTGCGGATATTGCCGACGCCGTCGGCCGCTACCAGGCCGCCGCCGACGACCCCGCGTTCGAGCGCGGCACCGGCCTCGAGCTGCTCGTCGAGACGGCGCGGCTGTGGCGCTCGCTCGGCCACCATGACGCGGCCGGCCGATTCCGGATCGACGGCGTGACCGGGCCCGACGAGTACAGCGCCGTGGCTGACAACAACGTCTACACCAACCTGATGGCGCAACGCAACCTGCGCTTGGCCGCCGACCTCGCCGAGCGTCACGCCGACCGCGCGGCTGAGCTCGGCGTCGATGACGAGGAGAGTGCCGCCTGGCGCGACGCCGCCCAGGCGATGCTGATCCCCTACGACGAGCAGCTCCGCGTCCACTCCCAAGCCGAACGCTTCACCGAGCACGAGCGCTGGGACTTCGAAGCGACAACCCCTGACCAATATCCGCTGCTCCTGCATTTTCCGTACGTCGACCTGTACCGCAAGCAGGTCCTCAAGCAAGCCGACCTCGTGCTCGCCATGCACCTGCGCGGCGACGCGTTCAGCGCCGAGGAGAAGGCGCGAAACTTCGCCTACTACGAGGCGCTGACGGTTCGTGATTCTTCGCTGTCGGCCTGCACCCAGGCGGTGATCGCCGCCGAGGTGGGGCACCTTGAGCTGGCCTACGACTACTTTGGCGAAGCCGCGCTGATGGACCTCGACGATCTCGAGCACAACACCCGCGACGGGCTGCACATCGCCTCGCTAGCCGGCGCCTGGATCGTCGCCGTGGCGGGATTCGGGGGCATGCGCGACCACGACGGCTCGCTCAGCTTCACCCCACGCCTACCCGAGCGGTTGACGCGCCTGGCGTTTGGCGTGTGCTTTCGCGAGCGCCGGCTGCGAGTCGAGGTCCAGCACGACCGCGCGGTCTACTCGCTGCTGCAGGGGGCGCCCCTGCAGATCACCCACTACGGCGAGGCGATCACCGTCACGACGGACCAGCCTGTGAACCACCCGATCCCCAAGCGTGCCGCAGGCGAACCCCTACGGCAACCCTCGGGGCGAGCCCCGGCGCGCCGTCGGCCGTCTGAATGAAGACTTCACAGCTGAAGCCGTTCACCCCGGCCGCGCTCGTCAGCCAGTAGCCCCGCGATCCGGGCCAGCCGGCGGCCGCGATATTGCGCGCCCTTCAACCTTGACGCAGATAGAGGGCCTCCGCTCTCGGAAACGTCCGAACCATGCTGTGCGTCAGATGGAAGATCAAACGCGCGCGGGCCGACGATCACTGCGCCCCAGTGGTAGAGCGCGTCATAGATTGGATGCAAGACAGAGTCTGGCGCGAAATGCTCAGGATCATCGGTGAAGATCGTGACCACCTTGTCGTAGAGCATTCCGCTGCTCCACAACGGCTCGGTGCCCTCGATGAACGCCATCAGCGCGGCGGCGGGGTGGCCGTGCCCAACCGGCGTGCCGAATGCGATCCCATCGGCCCACTCGAGGTCGTTGAAATTTGCGTCTCGATACGCCCCGCTGCGGTCGTCATCTTCGCCTCCTGAAACCCGGAGTAGACGGACACGCGCGCGCAGATGCTCGGCTGCTTCGCCGAACGCCGCTGCGACCTCCCGCAGATCCCCGTTATAGATGACGGCGATGTTCGCGCTCACCTGCGCACCTCCATGCCCATCCGGGCCAGCGCCCAGACCATCGTCGTCAGGCCTTTCCCGTTCCAGAGGATGTCGGGCTGTCGTCGTGCGATGGGCATGGGCTACTCCGATCGTGGTGGATCAAGGATCGTGTGGACATCGGTCATACGGCGCCGTGCCCGCTGGGAGTGATGTCGCCGCTTCGGTGCGGGCTCGGTGGATGCTCCCCGCCGATGACCGTAAGTACGCGCCCGACGAGCGCCGCGGATATGAGCGCCCATACCGCTAGTGCCACCCATACCCACAGGCGCGCGAAGCTGGTGATCGCGCCCGCGTGGACCGCGATGCCGATGACGAAGCTGCACACGGCATACATCCCGACGGGGAACACGGTCGACCAGCGCCGCACGTTGTAGCGCAGCCGGGGATGCAGGACCTCTACGAGCACAAGTACGGGCAGCCACAGCATCGTCAGCACCCACAGGCCCAAAGACAGACCCTTCAGTGCTCCGCCGCCGTTTCCCAGCACGGCGAGTGCTTTGGCGCCGAGCGTGATCCGGGCGGCGGCGAGGGTCGATATCGCCAGCGCGCCCCCGGTGATCCAGTGATCGCCGCGGCCGACTCCGAGCTGGCGCGGGTCAAAGCGAGCGATCACGAACACGTAGAAGACAAGGCCAAGCGCGAACGGCCCCAGCGCGGCGAACAGCAACCAGCGAGCGTGCTCAGGCGCGGCGAGCGTGGCGGCGAGGACGGCGAGCGACTCGGTGGAGACGGTGAGCAGCAGCGACGCGCCGGCGGTCGGGGTCCGCCAGTGGGTCAGCACGGGCACGAGCAGCGCCGCCCAGACCACGAGCGCGATCACCAGCAACGCGACGCCCGCCCATTGCCAGCCGAGAATAGCGAGGCGTGTGCCGAGCACGGCCGTGCCGGCGACCGAGGTCAGCGCCGCTGGGGTACGCACGTCGGTCAGAAAGCGCTCGCGGTCGCGCGTGGCCCGCGCTGGGAGAA
>JALYTU010000197.1:0-5006 GCA_030854125.1 Actinomycetota bacterium
GTGTCCGGCGTCCACGCGCGAATGGCGGCGCGATCGGCCGTGCCGGTGCAAAGGTTCACCACCGTCTGTCCACGGACTCGCACCACCAGTGCGCCGCCGCCCGCGCCGCGTCCGACCAGGCGGGAGAACGCCCGCGCGACGGGACGGAACGGTTCGGTGACCTGGTTGGCGGGGAGAGCCTCGGTCTCTAGCACCGCGGCGAAGCCTAGTTGTCCTGAGTGCCGCCCTGGGCCAGCTCGGCCACCGGCTGCCACTCGCGCCAGTTCGCCAGGCGACTGGCGTAGTCACGCTCGGCGATCTGCAGCGGCGCGGTGCCGAAGAAGGCCCGCAGCGGGGGCTGGTCGGCGTCGACGATCCGCATCACGGCCTCGGAGGAGGCGACCGGGTCACCCGGCGTGTTGCCCGCCCGGCGCTGGTTGGCGGCCTCGTGCATCTCGGCGTAGGCGTCCAACGGTTCGGCGTGGCGGGCCGAGGGGCCGGCCCAATCGGTGGAGAAGCCTCCGGGCTCGATCAGGGTCACGTGGATCCCGAAGCCCGACACCTCCTGGGCCAGCGACTGGCTGAAACCCTCCAGCGCCCACTTGGAGGCGTGGTACATGCCGATCCCGGCAAACGCGCTGATCCCGCCGATCGACGACACCTGCAGGAAATGACCGCGGCCGGCCTCACGCAGGAACGGGAGCGCGGCCTGGGTCACCCACAGCGCGCCGAACACGTTGGTCTCGATCTGCTCGCGGGCGTCGCGCTCGGAGAGCTCTTCGATGGCCCCGAACTGCCCGTAGCCGGCGTTGTTGACCACGATATCGAGCGTCCCGAAGTGGTCATGCGCCTGCTTGACGGTGGCAAAGACGGCGCTGCGGTCGGTGACGTCGAGCGGCAGTACCAGCAGCGCATCGCCATGCTCGGCCTTGAGCTCGTCCAGCGTCGACGCATCGCGGGCCGTGCCCACGACCCGGTCGCCGCGGGCCAGCGCGGCGGCCGCCCATTCACGGCCGAAGCCGCGTGAACTTCCAGTGATGAACCATGTTCTTGTTGACATCTCAACCAGCTTAGTTCGGAGCGTGCGGCGTCCATCGGATCGAGGTCCGGGCCCCATGGATCGCTCGGGGTCCGAGGGGTCAGCGGTCGTTGAGGTCGAGCACGGTGATCGGCGGCTCGATCTTGTCGCCGGTGCCGGTGGAGACGATCGCGGTGCCGAGCGCGAAGAATTCGATCACATGGCTGCCCCAGCCATGACTGCGCTCGGACAATGACACGCCGACGATCCCCTCCGCGCCGAGCTCCTGGGCCTCGGTCTGCATCCTCTGCATGGCCAGCTCCCGGGCGTCGTAGAGGGCCTGGGTGAAGTTCGGCAGCTCGACGTTGCGCCCCGTCTGGGCCACGGTGCGCAGCGGACCGCGGCGGCCCACGTGGTAGACGCACGAACCCATCACCATCCCGACCGGACGGTGGCCGGTGCGCAGCAGCGTCCAGAACTCCTGGCCCGAGAGGTCACTCTGAAACGGCCGCCCATTGGGCGCGCGGTGCAGCACTCCGTCACGGTGTCTGACGGCGGTGCCGATGGCGATGAACTCGGCCATGTTCGCGCCCCATTCGTAGCGACCGATGTCCAGACGGACGCCGACGATGCCGTCGGCGCCGAGCTCGTCGGCCTCCTCCTCCATCCGGGTCATCGCCAGGTGCCGCGCGCTGTACATCGCCTGGGAGAGGACGTCCAGTTCCCGGCTGGTCGTCGGGCCGGCGACCTGAAAGCCGATGTGGAAGATCGAGCTCCCGACGACCAGGCCGACCGGGTCAAACCCGGCCTCGGAGACAAGCAGGAACTCGTTGACGCTGAGATCCGAGGTGTACAGCCCCTCGCGGTTCTGGGCCAGCCGCTGGCGGCCGGACTCGGGCACGCCCTCCAGGGAGGTCGGGTCATAGTCGGTCATCGCGCTCCCATCCGCACCGCCGCCCGGGTCGCCGTTGCGCGCACCGGATCCCCGGACCGCGGGCGCACCGCCGTACCCGCCGCGTGCATGGTGATCACCCATCCGCGCCGCTCGGTGTCGGCGTGCCCGGACACGAAGTAGGGCACCCCCGCCCGGCCGCGTTGCCAGCCGCGCTGGGAGGCCGAGCCCAGCGACAAGGCGAGCGCGAGCTTGTCGCGGCGGACGGAGTGCTCGAGCGACACGCCCACCGCACCGGCGCCGTGCGCGTCGCGGACCTGGCTCTCGATCCGCGCCCTGACCGTCTCGCGCGCGGAGCGGAAGGCCGTGCTGAGCTCGTCGAGCTCCAGGTTGGCGGCGATGCGCCGGGCCCGCGCAATCCGCGTCGTGCGCGGGGGCGCAGCGAACATCGCTGTCGTCGTGGCCACCAGCCCGACCGGCTCCTGGCCGGCGACGTGCAGGCGCCAGTAGTCCTGAACTGAGAGGTCGGTGAGCCGGGGCGACTCGGTGCCGGTGCCACCTGGGAGCCGGATCGCGGTCCCGGTCACGACGTATTCGATCGTGCCGGCGCCGAGGTCATGGTCGGAGCGGTGCAGGCGCACCCCGACAACCGCGTCGGCGCCGAGCTCGAGCGCCTCCTCGGTGAGCCGGTCAAGGGCTCGGCGACGGGCGAGGTTCCAGGCGGCAGTGAGGACGTCGAGCTCGCAGACGACCTCGGCGTGCCACACGTAGTTGCGGACCTGAGCCGGCGAGGCCTCGGTATAGGGACCCCGCCAAGGCTGCCAGGAGCCGGCGGTGTAGGGTGAGGACCAGGGTTGCGTGACCGCCGTGCCCGGATCGAGCGCCGGGAGATACTGCCATCCCGGCCGTACCACGCTGGCGCCCATCACCTGGGCCAGTGGCTGGGGTCCCATCCGGTCCAGCAGCGCAAACTCGCTCACCGACAGGCCGCTGGTAAACAGCGAGCCGTCGGAGGCCAGAGCGCGCAGCCGGGCCTGCGCCTGCGGCGGGATGTGTCCGTCCGCCACGCGAGCACGCGCCTGCGCACGCTCATCGTCCTCCTGCTCATCCCGATGAAAGAAGCCCAATCCTCTCCCCTGTGCGCGACTGGCCGGCGGCAAGCTTCTCACACCCCGGGGTGATGGGTGACACGGCCGCCGCCCGCCCGCCGATGATCAGGCCCCGGAGATCGGCCCCAGGTGGGGATCGCAGCCGTGCAGCGAGAAGGCACGAAAGCGCGAGAACATCCGGTGCTCGGGGCCGTGGAAGTCAGCGGACCCGGTGCTGAGCAACTCGAGCTCATCGCACAGCGCCGAGAGAAAGCGGGTCTGCTCGGCGTCATGGGTGACGTAGAAGGCCTCGACGCCGTCCAGGCCGAGCGCCACGAAGCGCTCAACCGCGGCCTGCACCTCGGCGGTGTCCTGCAGGTCCCAGAACGGGTGTGCCCACACTGCGACACCGCCCGCCTCGTGGATGGTCGCGATCGCCTCGCCGACGGTCGGGGTGCTGCGGCCCCGGTAGGCGGCCTGTCCCGGCAGCAGATAGGACTGCAGGACGAGCGTGGGCTCAAACAGTGACTCGGCCATCAGCCGCTCGCGGTTGTCCGGATGCTCGGTCACCGCGCGGGCCAGATGAGGACGACCGATCGACCCGCCGTCGCGGAGCTGGGCGGTGAGGGTCGCATCGGCGAGCGAAAACCCCAGGGCACGCAGTGCGTCGGCCATGGCCAGTCCGCGCCGGGTGCGATCGCCGCGGTAGTGCTCGAGCACGGTCAGCAGGTCGGGATCACGGTGATCGAAGCCGTAGCCGAGCACGTGCAGATCCTCGTGTCTGCCATCGACGGCCGACAGCTCGACGGCCGCGACCACCTGGACGCCGTACTGGGCGCCGGCGGCGATTGCCTCTGAGACCCCGGAGACGGTGTCGTGATCGGTGAGCGCGAGTAGCTCCACGCCCGCGGCGGCGGCGGCCGCGACCACCTCGCCGGCGGCCAGTGCCCCGTCGGAGTGGCGCGAGTGCGACTGCAGATCGAACCGCGGGGCGCCCATCAGGACGGCCTAAGATAGCCCGCCCCGCCAGACGAGAGGTACAGGGTCGGCGACATTCTCACGTTCCTCCACGGTCATCGAACAAACGTCCAGCCGTCGCATTGGCGCTCAAGTTGCGCAGCTTGGGCGCCGAAGCGCCATCTTTTTTGTTCGCCCCCTCAGGTTTCGTTGCCGGGCGCCGATTCTGGCTCCGTGGCGATCGCCGACTCATCCCCACCGATCAGCTTGGCCGCATCCCGGCGCAGCTCAGCCGTGGTCGCCAACGGCGCCCGTCTCGCTGCGCTGCGCGAGCTGGGAATCCTGGACACGCCCCCGGAGGAGGACTTGGATCGCTTTACACGGCTGGCCTCCGAGCTCCTCGAGGCGCCGGTCTCGCTGGTCTCGCTGGTCGACCACGATCGCCAGTTCTTCAAGAGCCAACACGGCCTACCCGAGCCGTGGGCGTCCGCGCGCCAGACGCCGCTGAGTCATTCGTTCTGCAAGCACGCCGTCGCCTCCGGACGCGCACTGGTCATCGAGGACGCACGGCAGAACCCGACCGTCGCCGACAATCCGGCCATCCGTGACCTCTCGGCGATTGCCTACGCCGGCGTGCCGCTCGTGCTGGATGACGGCCACGCGGTCGGGACACTGTGTGTCGTCGACGCCAAGCCCCGCCGCTGGGCGCAGCGCGATCTGCGAATCCTCGCCGACCTCGCGGCGGCTGTCCAGGCGCTGATCGGCCTGCGATACGCCACCGCCCGGCAGCGGCTGCATGACCAACTCACCGGGT
Organism: Actinomycetota bacterium; assembly: GCA_030854125.1. Lineage (GTDB taxonomy): Bacteria > Actinomycetota > Thermoleophilia > Solirubrobacterales > Solirubrobacteraceae > Palsa-465. The sequence continues at coordinate 4,749 of JALYTU010000197.1, forward strand.
TGCCGTCCCGAGCGCTCACCGTCGCCTACGCGGAGCAGATCGCGGGCCGCCAAACGTCCGGCGACCTGGTCGCGGTCACCGTCGACGTCAACGACCTCGGCGCGGTCAACGAGGTCTACGGCACGCTGCAGGGTGACCGGATCCTCAAGCTCGTCGCGCGTCGGATCGCCTATGGGCTCGGACCCGATGACGTCCTCGGCCGTCTGGAGGGCGACGTCTTCGTGATCCTCCGCAGCGGGGTCGATGACCAGCTGCAGG
>JALYTU010000197.1:5016-6053 GCA_030854125.1 Actinomycetota bacterium
CGCACCGCATCCAGGAGGGGGTCGCGGCTCAAGCGGTCAGGATCCGCAGTGATCAGTTGCAGGTCAGCGTCACGGTCGGCATCGCCTCGGGCGTCGACGACGATGACGGGGGCGCCGACCAGGTGATCACCCGCGCCGCGGAGGTCATGCGTCTGGCCAAGAGTCAGCGCGGCCGCATCATGATCGCCGACGCCGACCGCGCCGTGAGCTCGGCGGCACGCCTGCGCAGGCGTGGAGCGTTGCGGGGCGCCGTCGCGCGCGGCGAGATCGCGGTGGCCTTCCAGCCCATCGTGAAACTGGCCACGGGGACCACCTACGGCTTTGAGGCACTCGCGCGCTGGCAGCACCCCGAGTTCGGCCTCGTCGGTCCCGCCGAGTTCATCCCCGTTGCCGAGGCCACCGGCGAGATCGTGCTGATCGGCGAGCACGTTCTGCGAACCGCCTGCCGCCAACTGGCCTCTTGGCGATCGGAGTCTGCCCAGGACCTGCAGATCACCGTGAACCTCTCACCCGTTCAGCTTGCGGTACCCAACTTCGCCGAGGTCGTGAACAGCATCCTGCTCGCCAACCGTCTCCCCGGCCCGGCGCTGGTGCTCGAGATCACCGAGGGCGTGTTCATGGCGCTCGAACCGGGGGCACGACGCAACCTCGACCAGATTCGCCAGCTCGGTGTCCGCATCGCCCTGGACGACTTTGGGACCGGATACTCCGCGCTGAGCTATCTCAAGCGATTCCCCGTCGACATCATCAAGGCCGATCGCTCATTCCTGGACGGGCTCGGGGCCGACCAGCGCGACCTTGCGGTGCTGCGCGCGATCCTCGCCATCGGGGAGGGCATGGACATCCAGGTCGTCGCCGAGGGCGTCGAGACCCAGCGTCAGCGCGAGCTGCTGTGTCTCTCGGGATGTCCGTTCGGCCAGGGGTTTCTGTTCGCGCCGCCGCTGCCCCCCGAGAAGATCGTCATCGGTCGCCGGCCACAGCACCCGGCCACGGTGCGGGGGCTGCCCAGGCGCGCGGCTGCCACCGAATTCGCCCGA
>JALYTU010000198.1 GCA_030854125.1 Actinomycetota bacterium
GGTGTACTTGCGGATCCCGGCCGCGCCGTGGCGAGTACCGAGGCCGGAGGTCTTCCAGCCGCCCATCGGCAGGTTCAGCGCGGTGTAGTTGACCTGGGCGTCGTTGACGCACACGACGCCGGCCTGAATGCGGCGGGCCAGGGCCTCGCCGCGATCGGTGTCACTGGTCCAGACGCTGGCCTGCAGCCCATACTCGGAGTCGTTGGCCAGCCGCACGCCCTCCTCGGCGTCGGCGATCTTCATGATCGGCAGCGTCGGGCCGAACGTCTCCTCGGTCATGCACTTCATGCTGTGGTCCACGTCAACGATGACGGTCGGTTCGAAGAAGCGGCCGGGGCCGGAGCGGGCGTGGCCGCCGGTGAGCACGGTCGCTCCCTTGTCGACGGCGTCCTTGACGTGGTCGGCGACGATCTCGATCTGGGGCGGGAAGATGACCGCGCCGACGTCGACCGCGCCCTCCTGGGTGGGGACCCCCTGGCGCAGCGCCTTGACCTTGTCGGTCACCTTCTGCACGAACTGGTCATAGACCGGCGCCTCCACGTAGCAGCGCTCGACCGAGATGCAGACCTGGCCCCCGTTGTTCATCGAGAAGAAGGTCGCCGCGTTGGCGGCGCGCTCCAGGTTGGCGTCGGCGCACACGATCATCGGATCCTTGCCGCCGAGCTCCAGATAACACGGTACGAGCACTTCGGCGGCGGCCTTCATGACCGCCTTGCCGGTGCGGCTGGAGCCCGTGAACATGACGCAATCGACCTGACCGATCAGCGCAGCGCCGGTGCCACCGTCGCCGGTGGCAACCTGGAAGACGTTTTCCGGCAGCCCGCACTCCTGCAGCATCTCGGCCATCAGAAACGAGCTGAGCGGCGTCACCTCGCTGGGCTTAAGGATGACCGTGTTGCCGGCCATCATCGCCGGGATGCAGTCCCCGAAGGAGTTCGCGATCGGGAAGTTCCACGGCCCGATCACCCCGACCACCCCGACCGGGGCGTAGCGGATGATGAGCTTCTTGCCCGCCGCCACGGGGTTGTTCCAGGACGGTACGCGTTCGTCCTCGAGGTACTTGGGGCCCTCCTTGGCCCAGAAGCCCAGCGCCGACGCGGTGTAGCCGAAGTCGGCGAGCTGGGCGTCCTCGTAGGTCTTGCCGGTCTCCGAGACGACCGTCTCCAGCACCCGCTGCGCATTGTCGAACATCCACTTCTGAGCCCGGCGCATGATCCGCCCCCGACCCTCGAAGCCGATCGTCTCCCACTGAGGCTGGGCCTCGCGGGCCCGGGTCGCCATCGCCGCGAGCGCGTCGGCGTCGAGCACGGGAATGGTCGTGATCAGCTCGCCGGTGGCCGGATTCTCGACCCCGATCGTGCGCGTGGCCGAACCGTTGGTCTCGGCCTGCTCGTGCTGGGTGGCGCTCATGGGTCTCCTCCTGCGGCGGGGGTCCGGAATCGGGAAGGCTACTGGGGGTCGAGCTCGATCGACTCGATCTTGGGCGCGTCGACGGGCCGATCCTGAGCGCCGGTGGGCAGACCCTCGATCGCGTCGACGGCGTCCATTCCCGCGGTCACCTCGCCGAACACGGTGTGTTTGCCGTCGAGCCAGGGAGCGCTGGCGGCGGTGACCACGAAGAACTGCGAGCCGTTGGTGTTGGGCCCGGCGTTGGCCATGGCCAGCGCACCGCGGACCACCTTGTGGTCATTGAACTCGTCCTTGAACGTGTATCCGGGCCCTCCGGAACCGGTGCCGTCGGGACATCCGCCCTGGATCATGAAGTCCGGGATCACCCGGTGAAAGATCAGGCCGTCGTAGTAGCCGTCCGCAGCCAGCTTGCGGAAATTGGCCACCGTCTCAGGCGCGTCGTCATCAAAGAACTCGAGCGCGATCGTCCCGAGCGTGGTGTTCAGATTGGCTGTAGACATGCCCTGACCCTACCCCGCTCGGCCGGTTGGGCACCGCCCCGGTCTGACCGGTAGTGGTCGCCGGAGGTCTGGATCACGTTGATCGCCAGACCGGCGCCGTCAGGCGCGGGCGAGCTCGAGGCGCAGGACCTGGCCGCGGACCTCGGTGCCACCGGTTTCGCGCACGACGCGCTCGGCGTCGTCATCGGGCACCTCGACGAACGCGAAGTGCTCGAGCACCCGCACGTTGCGCACCGCCTTACCATCGAGCCGGCTGGCGGCGCGAATCGCGGCGATGATGTCCGCGGGCTCGATCCCGGCCGCGCGGCCGCCGGAGATGATCAGCTTGCGGTAGGAGCCCTCGCCATTGGGTGCGGCGGCCACCTCGATGGGCTTGGAGTGGCGCCTTGGCGGCGCGCTGACGGGGGTCGGCGCCACGCGGGCGTCCTTGACCCAGGGTGAGAGCTTGACCCCGGCATGGTTCTCGATCGCGACCACCTCGCGCTGCTGGCGCGGCTCGTAGAAGGTGATCGCGCGGCCGCTGCGACCGACCCGCCCGGTGCGGCCGATCCGGTGCACGTAGACGTCGGGGGAGTTGGGGACATCGAAGTTGATCACGTGCGAGATGCCCGAGATGTCCAGTCCGCGAGCGGCGACGTCGGTGGCCACCAGCAGTGGCACGCGCCCACTCTTGAAGGAGATCATCACGCCGTCGCGGGCGCCCTGGGTCATGTCCCCGTGCAGGGCACGGACGTTCATGCCACGGTCGCGCAGGGTGCGGTAGAGCTGATCAGTGCGAATCTTGGTGCGCGCGAACACGAGCGCCTGTTCGGGGCGCTCAGCCTCAAGCACGTTGACCAGCGTCTCGTTCTTGTCGCGCGAGGACACCTCGAGCGCGAACTGCTCGACCGTGTCCACGGTCAGCGTCGCGGACTTGACCTTGATCGTCTCAGGGTCATACAGGTACTGATCGGCAAGGCGGCGGATCTCCGGCGGCATCGTGGCCGAGAACAGCGCCGTCTGGCGGCTGGAGGGCGTCAGCGAGAGGATCTTCTCGACGTCCTCCAGGAAGCCGAGGTCGAGCATCTCGTCGGCCTCGTCCAGGACCACGAAGCGGCAGGAGTGCAGCATCAGCGAGTGGCGGGAGATCAGATCCTTGACCCGGCCGACGGTGCCGACCACCACGTGGCCGCCCGCGCGCAGCTGGGACTGCTGGCTGCGGATCGGGGCCCCGCCGAACACCGCGACGACATCGACGCCCCGCTTGGCGCCGTAGGTGCGCAGGGCCTGGGTGACCTGGATGCACAGCTCGCGGGTCGGGGTCAGCACCAGGCCCTGAACCTCGTGCTCGGACGGGTCGACGTACTGGAGCATGGGCAGCCCGAAGGCGGCCGTCTTGCCCGAGCCGGTCTGCGCTTGGCCGATCACGTCGCGCCCTTCGAGCAGAAGCGGGATCGTCTGCTCCTGGATCGGGCTCGGCGAGTCGTAGCCGACGCTGCGGACGGCCTCGAGGATGTCATCGGAGAGACCGAGGTCTGCGAAAGTGGTCACTAACCATTGAAGATAGACGGCCTGGACCCTCCGACGCCGTGCGCCGCCTCCGCGTCCGCGAGAGCCACCAGCCCGGGGGCATGAGCTACGCCCAGTACGGATTGCTGTTCAGCCTCGCCTCCGAGACCGAACTGCCGGCCAGCCGGCTCGCCGCACTGGAGGACTTCACCGACGGCGAGCTGCTGACCGCCGCCGCGGTGCTTGACCGGATCCGGGCCATGTTCGACGCGATCGACGAGGACGAGCCCGCCACACCCTCACCGGGAGCGGCCCGTCGGCCTAAGCTCTGCTGAAGCTGAGCAGACCGTCGAGATGGGGCGTGTCGCGCTTGGCATCGCGGACGCCGAAGCGCAGCTCGCCCGGCTGGCGCGCCTCGGCGAAGGCGACCGTCGCCGGCAGCAGGATCGGGCGCTTGAAGGCGACCTCGGCGGTGACCGCCTCGTGGCGCAGGGGTCCGATCGCGCCCAGGCAGCGAGCCGCGGTCCACATCCCGTGCGCGATCGCCGACGGGAAGCCGAACAGCCGGGCGGTCAGCGGGTGCACGTGGATCGGGTTGAGGTCCCCCGAGACGGCGCCGTAGCGGCGGCCGAGATCACCGGGCAGCCGCCAGGCGGCGCTCATCGCCAGGGACTCGCTGGAGGGCGGGTCGATCAACATCGACCGATCGATGTCGCCGCCGTCGCCCGGCGGCGTGCCACGGCGCAGGTTGACCGACACCTCCTCCCAGACCAGCTCCCCGCCGGCCCGGGCCTCGGTGTGGATCGCGAACTGTGTCCCGCGCGGGTGCGCGGCCAGCGGCCCCGTCCAGACGCGCAGGTCAAGCGTCTCGCCCGCGCCGATCGGGCGGTGCGAGACGATCCGGTTGGTGATGTGCACGAGACCGATCGCGGCCAGCGGGAACTCCCCGGAGCTGATCAGCGCCAGTTGCAGCGGAAAGGCGAGCATGTGCGGCCAGGTCAGCGGTACGGTGTCGGAGAGCGGGAAGCCGCAGACCCGGTCATAGGCGGCGAGACGGTCGCGGTCGGTGCCCACGCTGAGTGCGAGGGCCTGAGTCGGCACCTGCCCTCCCCCGCCGCCCACGAACGGCAGCCGCGACGCCCCGGGGAGCATCGCCAACCCGGCGCGGGCGAACAGGGGCAGCATTCGCGGGGACGCGTTGAGCTCGCGGTCGGTGCTCAGTTCATGCTCGGTCATCACGCCCCCAGCAGGCTCTGGCCGCAGACGCGAACGATGTTGCCGGTCACGCCGCGCGAGGCGGGACTGGCGAACCAGGCGATCGTTTCGGCGACGTCGACCGGCAGACCGCCCTGTGAGAGGCTGTTGAGCCGCCGGCCGGCCTCGCGGGTGCCGATCGGCATCGCGGCGGTCATCTGGGTCTCGATGAACCCCGGCGCGACGGCGTTGATCGTGACGCCGCGCTTGGCCAGCGCGGGCGCGAACTCCTGCACGAGCCCGATCACCCCCGCCTTGGACGTCGAATAGTTGGTCTGACCGGCGTTGCCGGCGATCCCGCTGATCGAGGAGACGCAGACGATGCGTCCGTTGTCGCGCACCGCCTTGCGCGCGAACAGCTCCTTGTCGATCCGCTGCGGCGCGGTCAGGTTGATCCCGATCACCATCTCCCACCGCTCCGCGCTCATCCGGCCCAAAGTCTTGTCCCGCGTCACCCCGGCGTTGTGGACGACAACATCGACGCCCTGGTGGAACTGGAGCAGGTGCGAGGCGATCTGCGCCGGAGCGTCGTCGGCGGTGATGTCGAGGGGCAGCACCGAACCTCCAATCGCGTCCATGCCGGCGGTCAGCTCGTCGCTCATGGCCGGGATGTCGAGCCCCACGACGTGCGCCCCGTCGCGGGCCAGGACCTCGGCGATCGCGGCGCCGATCCCCCGCGCGGCGCCGGTGACCAGCGCGACCGTGCCGGTCAGCGGCACTTCGTCATCATCGATCACGGGAAGCTGCTCGGAGACCGAGGGGCCGATGCGCACGACCTGGCCCGAGACGAAGGCCGACTTGGGCGAGAGCAGGAAGCGCAGGGTGGACTGCAGCTCGTCCTCACCGCCGGGACGAACGTAGACCAGCTGGGCGGTACCGCCGTTGCGGATCTCCTTGCCGACCGCGCGGGTCAGGCCTTCCAGCGCCCGCTGGGCGACCGCCTGCGCGGGCGCCGTGCAGTCCTCGGGCGGGGTGCCGAGCACGATCACCCGCGAGCAGCGCAACATCCGCCGGATGGCTGGGTGCAGGAACGCCCAGGCCTCGGTCAGCTGCTCACTGGAGGCGATCCCGGTGGCGTCGAACACGAGCGCCTTGAAGCGCTGACCGGTCGGCGCGGCGTCGGGGTTGAAGATCGCCGCGTCGTGGCCGGTGTCGGCGACCGCGGTGCGCAACGTCATGTCCATCGCGGTGACCAGCTCGGCGTGGACTGCGGCAAGCGCGGCGGCGAGCGGACCGGCCAGCCGCGAGCCGGTGGCGGCGCCGAGCAGGATCGGCCCGGAGATGACCGGCTGGCCCGGGGCGTAGCGCTCGAGCGTCGGCGGGTTGGGCAGCCCGACCTGCTTGGCGACGAGCTTGCCGAGCGGGGTGTTGACGAGTTGGGCGTAACGGTCAGCCAT
>JALYTU010000199.1 GCA_030854125.1 Actinomycetota bacterium
ATGTGGGGATCGACCCAGCCGTCGTCGGGCATCCACACGCCGCCCTCGATGCTCTCCGGAGTCGCCCCGGGCAGGCGGGCGACGACCTCCTGTGCGGAGATGAGCTCGGCCGTCAGCCCGTTGGCCTGTGCGCGGCTGGCCGTCCGGCGCAGCTCGAGCAGGCTCTCGCGGCTGGAGGCGATGCGGACGCTGCCGACCTCGGAGAAGACGCCGAGCTCTCGATACAGGGACACGCTGTAGCGGCGAAAGCGCATCATCGTCGCCGACGGGTTGAACTGTGTGACCAGACCCGCCGCATGATGGGTGGAGCCGCTGGTCAGCTCGCGCTTGTCGAGCAGGACAACGTCATTCCAGCCCGCGCGGGCCAGGTGATAGGCGACGCTGACGCCGGCGATGCCGCCGCCGATGATCACGACCCTGCGTTGCATCCTCACGCTCCGCTCCGGTGACCGACGGTATCTTGCCCGATAACGATGGGGGAGATGGCCTCACTTCAGGACGTCCTGGCGCTGGTGCCCTGCCTGGCCAACGCCCGCGAGGTGACCGAGCTGCCGGGCGGACTGACCAACATCAACCACAAGGTGGTCACGGTGGACGGCGCCTATGTGGTTCGCCGCTACGCCAACGACACGGGTCTGCTGGCGATCGACCGCGACAACGAGTACGAGAACGCCCAGCGCGCGGCGCAGGTGGGCGTCGGCCCGCAGGTCGTCGCCTACCGGCCCGAGCACAACGCGATGGTGTTCGAGTTCATCGATGGGCGGCCGATGTCCGCAGAGAACCTTCGCGACGATGGCCACATCGAGCGGATCGCCGACGCCTGCCGCCGGTTGCACTCCGCGCCGCGGTTCCGCGATGAGTTCGACATGTTCCTCACCCAGCCCCGCTATCTGGAGATCGTCCGAGCCCGCGGCTTGCGGCTGCCCGAGCGCTACGAGCAGTTCGCCCCCCAGGTCGCCGCCATCCGCGACGCCTTCGCGGTCCGTCAGGAGGGAACGGTGCCGTGCAACAACGACCTGTTGGCCGGCAACTTCATCCTCACCGAGGCCGGCTTTCGGCTGATCGACTACGAGTACTCGGGCAACAACGACGCCTGCTTCGAGCTGGGCAACGTGTGGAGCGAGTCCAACCTCTCGCTGGCGCAGCTCGAGCAGTTGGTGACCGCCTACTACGGCCGCCGGCTACGCCACAAGATCGCGCGGGCGCGGCTGTGGGGGCTGATGTCCAAGTACGGGTGGACGCTGTGGGCATCGATCCAGGACGGCGTGTCGGACATCGACTTCGATTTCTGGGCCTGGGGGATGGAGAAGTACGAGCGAGCGGTGGCCGAGTTCGACGATCCCGGCTTCGAGCGCCTGCTGGACGAGGCGCGCCGGCACGACTAGCCCCCGGCCGGCTCGGGGTAGCCTCTGGCCGGTGAACGGAGTCCCGCCCTATGGCCGCCGGCGCTGACCCGCCTGCCCACGCCCCGGGCCCCGGGCCCTCGCTCCCGCTGCCCGGCCGTGAGGAGGTGCTCGACTACGCCGCAGGGCTCGTGCTCGACGCCTGGCAGAGCTTTGACCACGCGCGCCCCGGGCAACCGCTGCCGACCGCGCGCCACCACGAGCTGCTGAGCCGCGGTCTGCCCGGCCCGCCCTCGGACCCGTCACGGGCGCTGGACGCCGCCGCCGCGGTGCTCGATGTCTCGCTCTCGCAATCGCGGCCGCGCTACTTCGCCTACATCGGCTCCTCGGGGCTGGAGATCGGGGTCCTGGCCGACGCTCTGATGGCCTCCCATGACGTCAACGTCGCCGTCAGCGCCGGTGCCGCCGATCAACTCGAGGCGCAGACGATTCGCTGGGTCGGTGAGTTCACCGGCTTTGATCCCCAGGCCAAAGGCCTGCTCGCGGCCGGCGGCACGATCTCCAATCTGACCGCGCTGACCGCTGCTCGCGAGCGCGCGATTCCCGGCGTGCGTCTGAGCGGCACCGAGGGCCGGCGGATGGCGCTGTACTGCTCGGCCGAGGCCCATCACTCGGTACGTCGCGCCGCCGAGGTGCTCGGGATCGGGGCCGACAACGTCCGCGCGCTGCCGATCGATTCCGCCCGCCGGATGGACGCGGGCGCCTGCGCCGACGCGATCGATGCCGACCGTCGCGACGGGATGGTCCCGATCGCGGTGGTGGCGACCGCGGGGACAACCCTGACCGGCGCCGTTGACGACCTCGACGCGCTCGCTGACATCTGCGCTCCGCGCAATGTGTGGCTGCACGTTGACGGGGCCTACGGCCTGCCCGCAGCACGAGCGCGCGGCGCTTGCGAGCGGTTCGCCGGCCTGGCCCGAGCGGACTCCGCGACAGTCGACGCTCACAAGTGGCTCTACGTACCCAAGTCCTGCAGCGTGCTGCTCGTGCACGACGTGGTCGCGCTGGAGCGTGCCTTCTCTCACCAGGAGGCCTACATCCCCCACGGTGAACAGCTGCACGCCGTTGATCGCACGCTCGAGTATTCGCGGCCGCTGAGCGCGCTCAAGCTCTGGCTGGCGTTCGTCGTGCACGGCGCGGACGCGATCCGTGCCGCGATCGAGCGCAATCTCGCCGAGGCCCGGCTGCTCGCGGGACTGCTGGTTGCCGACGAGCGCTTCGAGCTACTCGGCGAGCCGCCGCTGTCAGTGGTCTGCTTCCGCCGCGCCTGGGGAGACCTCGATGCCGAGGAGGAGCACAACCGGGAGCTGGCCCGGGCGCTGGCGCGCGACGGCCGGCTGCTGATGGCCCCCGCGGTGGCGGACGGACGCACGTGGCTGCGGGCCTGCTTGGTCAATCACCGAACCACCGAAGACGACATTCGAGCCATCCCGGTGGTAACCGGGGAGGTCTCGGATGCGTTGCTGGCGGCGGCCCGAGCTCGGGACCCAGCCCGCAACGAGCTCGGCCTGGAGGGGCCTACTGGACCGTCACGGTCGCCTTCATGAAGGCGTGGAACTGGCAGTAATAGCTGTAGGTGCCGGGCTTGGTGAACGTCACGGTCTTGCTGGCGCCCGGCTTGAGCGTGCCGGTGTCGAACACCCCTGCCTGGGTGCTCGTGGCCGTGTGCGCGGTCTGGTCGTGATTGGTGAAGGTGATCTTGGCGTCCTTGGCCACGGTGATTGTCGTCGGGTGGAAGGCGTAGCTCTTGATGGCCACGCTCGTGCCGTGTGCGGGTGCAGCTGCGCCTGCTGGGGCGGCGCTGCTGGTCGCGGAGTGCGAACTGCTGGTCGCGCTCGATCCGCAGGCGGCCAGCGAGACGCTGAGCGCGAGCGAGACGGCGAGAACGGGGAGTCTGCTGCGGGGTGCGGGCATGCTTCCTATACGCACCCGAGGCCCGATCCGGATCAGGTTCTCGTGGATGCCCGCCTGGTGTTTCTGGTGCTTGAGGAGGCCTTCGAGGACCAGGTCGAGGGTGCGTTGCCCGTCGCAGAAGCGGAAGCTGCCGTTCGGCGGGATCGTCTGCAGTTGGCTGTCGGGGAGCGTTGCGATTCGCTGGTAGTTGTCGGCCGTGTGCTGGGCGGATGCTGCGATGGTCCCGTCGCCGAGCTTCTCGCGGCCGGGGCATGGGAGCCGCAGTGTGGTGTCATCGAGGGTCGCGATGAGACCGATCAGCTCGTCGAGCTGATCGTCGGCGGTCACCTGGAGCTGCTCGCCGCGTCTGCTCATCGTGGTTCGCTCTGGTTGTGGTCAGTGGTGGGCATCGGCGGCGTGAGCCGGGTCGGTGGGCGCGTCGCCGTGCGCGAACCTTCCCGGGGTCGGTTTCGAAGGCGTGCAGACAGCGGCGCTGAACAAGACGCGCGCCGCACCTGTCCACGCGGTCACTCAGATCACGTCCCGATTTGGCCGAGCGCGCAGCCGTCTGGTGAGTTGTCCTCGCAGCGCCGTGTATGCGACGGCCGGGCGCGATAGCAAGATCATTGCTGCCAGTAGCGCCGGGGCGAGGGTCAGGCTGATGACCTGGCCCTTACCGACGCCCGAGACGGCGATCGCTCCGAGCATGTCGATCGCAAGCGCCAACGCCGCCGCCCGGACCAGCACGCCGCCGGCGAGCAGCAAACCGCCGACGATCTCCAGGCCGCCGGTCGCGTCGGTGAATGCTCCCGGGATAGGAAGCCCGTAAAGACGAAATGAGGCGAGTTCGGAAGCGTGGTTGACGAACTTTCCGATGCCGAACGCCACGAAGATGACCCCCGCCGTCCAGCGGATCGCCACGAGCCACCGGTGCGCGCCTCGGCGAGCGCTTGGACGGCTTCCTCGAGTCGCGCGACGTGGGCCTGTCGCACGGCCTCGTCGGTGTCCGATACCCAATGGCGCAGACGGCTGTTGAGCGCCGGGGCGATGAGCAGCAGTTCGCCGTCTGTGGCGGTCAAGAAGATCGCTGGCCTGCTGGACAAGCCCCGGGCACGGGCAGGCCGCGTTGGCGATAACGAGCAGGCGGCGATGATGGGTCTGAGCGTCTGACATCGGGTGCTCCAGTTCGTTTGCGGCCGCATTCAGCGCTCCCCGTCCAGGATGGGGCGCGAGTGAGTCGGGTAGCCCTGAGCGGGCTCGGTCAGGGGTCAGCGGTCAAGCAGCGCAAACGCTCCCGCTACACCGATCCCGTAGACCAGGTGATAGGAGAGGTCGAGCGCGACCTCAAGCGGCGGTGTTTCCCAGACCGGAGGCGCGATCTTCATGGCCGGCAGCTCGATCAGGCTGGCCCCCCCAGACCACGGCGCCGAACAGGGCGCCGAGGTGGATCGGCGGCAGGCCGAGGCTGGCCTGCGCGATGCCGTACACAGGCGCCCAGCTCGTGCCATAGAGGACGTGCATCGCGTTGTTGAGCGCCTCCATCCGGCGTTCTGGTACCTCGCGCTCAAGCACGCCTTCGATGACCCGGCGTCCCACCTCGGCGGGCGCGTTGCTCGAGTCGCTGTGACGGACTTTCGCCACCGCGACCTGGTAGCCGGTCATGAGGGCGGTCCCGACCGCGCCGGCCGCGACACCCTTGGCCACAGCCGCCAGCGGTGAGGTGGCCGTTCTCACGCGGCGTCAAGGTCGGGGTCGAGCGCGAGCGCGACCGAGTTGATGCAGTAGCGATCACGGCCATTAGGCCCGTCGCTGAACACGTGGCCCAGATGTCCGCCACAGCTGGCGCAGGTGACCTCGGTACGCCGCATGAACAGGCCCCGATCTTCGTGCAGCTCGACGTTCTCGCGAACGGCCGGATCGGTGAAGCTCGGCCAGCCCGTCCCGGAGTCAAACTTCGTCTCAGACGAGAACAGCTCAGTCCCACACCCCGCACAGCGGTAGCTGCCGTCCTGGCTGCTGTGCACGTGATCGCCAGAAAACGGCCGCTCCGTGCCTTTGCGTCTGAGCACCTTGTACTGCTCAGCCGTCAGCTGTGTCCGCCATTGCTCGTCGGTCTTCTCGATCCGGGTTGGCATGCCGCTCCTTTAGTGGGTTGCTGAAGCCTTGGACCCGGTCGGCGTCACAACGGTTTACGGCGTAGCTCTCGACGGCGACGTCCGGCCCGGAGGCACGAGCACGAATGGCAAGTCGGATCGCCACGCGATCAGCCGCCAGGCGCTGGAGCGCGTCGAGCTCGAGCCACCGATCGATAAGCACACGAGCCTCGACGGGGCCCCCGGTAGCTGAACGGGTTCACCGCACATCGTTTAACGCCGGTTCTGGACAGTCCGGTGTCGCGTGTGCGGGTCTCGGCTCCGCTCGCTCAGCACCCACAGCCGCTGAATTGTTCAGAGCATCGCGCTCGCTAGCCATTGCTCTGGGTGGACGCTGGCTCATGCTGGCCGGCAGGAGCCGGCGTGTTGAGATCGTTGACGGCGGCAGCGGCTCGTCGGTCAGGCCGCTTGCCGCAAACGGCCAGCCCTGACCATCCATCGAAAGACGGTCCGCCGGGCGTTGGCGGTGTCTCGTAACGAAAGCCCAGCCTGAGCGGAGTGGGGAGGCCTGTCCACCGGTCGTCGAGAAGCACGCAGCTGACACCGGCACCCGACTGGCGCTCATCACAACGTGCGTTAGGATGAGCGTGGTGGCTG